>NZ_MOMD01000016.1:0-167901 GCF_001983015.1 Frankia sp. CcI156 | reverse complement strand
GCCCACGATCAGGCTCGCCAACCCCACGAAACCCCAGGTAGCAGCTTGATCGACTTAGTGGAAGTGGCATTGCGGCTACGGGTCGGCGCTGCTGGTCGGAGGTCTGTATGCCGCCGGTGCGGCGGTGGTCGGGGCGGTGAGCCTGGCCCGCCGGGACGTCACGGCCTGACAGCACGAATCTGCCAAAGGCAGACGAATGGCGGACTGATGGCGGACGGATCGCCTATCATCACCGCTGATGGCGCCCGGCCGACGACGGGGAATGGCGGTTCGCATGGTGCCTTCCGATCGGAACCGCGGCGACGTCGTCAAGCGGATCGGACGTTGACCCCGCTCAACCGGCTGGTTCGCGAACTCGGTGGCGTCGACGCCTACGCCGTGCTCGGGGTAGCGCGCACCGCCGACCGGGCGGAGATCCGCCGGGCGTACCGGGCCCGCGTCCGGGCTCATCACCCCGACAATCCCGCCAGCCGGGACGCACAGTCCATGCGCACGATGCAGCTCCTCACCGTGTCCCACGAAATCCTCGACAGGTGGCGGGACGAGTACGACGCCCGCCTCACCGGGTCGCCCTCGTCCCCGGCACCGGACGCGGGCGGCCCGGGATCGACGAACCACACCGGCCGGACGAATACCGGCGCCCGCACGAACGCCGGTTGCCGGACGGACACCGGTGCCCGCTGGGATCCCTGGACCGCGGCCGACACCGGCCCGCGGTCGGGCTCACGCATCAGCGACCCGTCATCCCGCACCACCGGCACCACCGGCACCACCGGCACCACCCAGCGTCGCCCGAGGACCGATCGGCCCCGCAGCCGCTGGGAGGAGGAGTTCCGCCCGCCTCCGACCGAACCATTGCGGTGGAACACGCACAACGTGCGGTGGCCTGGGCCAGGGGACACCGGCGGTCACTACTACTCGAGCGGACATCACTACTCGACCGGCTACCCACGGAATCGACACAACGACACCGGCCCCCATCCGGGCTGGCCCGGAACACAGGCCCACCGACCCGCCGAACCCCACCAGACGCTCCGGCGGCACGCGCAGACACCACGGCACGCGCAGACACCACGGCACGCGCGGRCGCGGCAGCGGCCGGKGACCGAGGYGACGCCAAAGGTCGGCAATTACCTGGCTCTCGCGATCCTGACGACATTCCTGTGCGCACCGCTCGGCGTGATGGGGATCATCAACTCCTCGCGCGCGTCGAATCGACTCCTTGCCCACGACGTCGCCGGGGCGCGCCGGGCATCGCGTCGCAGCCTGGCCTGGTGCCTGGCCGGACTCGTGTTCGGCCTCCTCTTCCTCGCGTCTCTCTCGGTGATGGCGGGGCTCTGCGGCGGGAGCTCCATCGGCTGACGAGCCGACAAGCGAGCCAAGCCGACGGCCGTTACGACGAGAGCCTGACTCTCGGTCAGGCCACGCTCCTTCAGGTGCGAGCGGGTGGGAGCGTCGAATACGACGTGCTGGAATCGGTCTCGAAGCCGCMGGCCAAGCCGATGACGAGGATGACCAGGAACACCACGATGATCGAGATGGCCGAGATGATGCACCACATCCTGGCCTTCTTGGAGGCGTCCAGCGCGCCGTTGATGTCGCCGATCTGCTGGCGGCTCTGCACCTTGGTGGCATAGACGATTGCCACCACACCGGCGGGCAGACAGCACAGCAGGGTGACCACGATCGACTGCCACAGGTAGGTCGGGATCGGCTGGTTGTAGGGCGGAGGTGGGCCGAACCCACCCGGGCCGCCGTATCCCAGCGGGGCACCGTAGCCCTGCGGCGCGCCGTACCCACCGGGCGGGGGTCCATAGCCGGGCGGTGGAGGGCCGTAGCCGCCCTGGTCATAACCGCCCTGGCCACCGTAACCGCCCTGGTCATAACCGCCCTGGCCACCGTAACCACCCTGGCCGTAGCCGCCCTGGCCGTAGCCGCCCTGGTCATAACCCCCTTGACCGTGACCGCCGGCGGGAGGGTACTCGGGTGGCTGGGACATTGGGTGCTCTCCTGTTGTCGTCGTGGCGGGCGAGCCGGTGAACGGCCCCGCCACCGCGCCTGGCYGCATAACCCCCGGGGCGCTCGACCAGGCACCGCGGACACTCCACCGGCGCGTGATCCCCGACCCGTGCGCGGAATCCGTGACRCGAGGTGGGTTGACCACCAGGCACATCCCAGGCTCCGCGCGCGCACATTGTGGCACAGCCAGCGTGTCGACCAACCGGCGTGCCGACCAACCGGGCTCCACGCCACCCGAGAGCCTCACCGCCCGAAACCCCCGAGTTCCGACAAGTCGGCCTAGCACGTCGGTGTAGTGTCTCGTCCGAACTATCTAGACACGGCAGCCGGCGTCGAGGGGGCGACCGGAGGCCGGTCCGGTCCGTCTCAGGCTGCTGTGCGACATGGAGGTCATCCGCTTCGATGCCGAAGCCGGGACCCGGGGGGTCCTGACGACACTGCCACGCACGGAGGGATACCCGCGGTGAAGCACCGAGCGGAGGGCAATCCCAGCCCGCCGAGAGTCCGATCCGGTTCCCGGCGCGGGCGCCGCCGTCCGCGTCACCCTGCCTGGATCGCGTCGCTAGGCGTGATGGCTCTGGTCGCCGCCGTAGTCGGGTGGACCCTCGTCCCCGAACGCGACACCGGGGGCGAGGGCTCGGCGACAGTCGAGGCCACCGCCATCCAGCACGGGAAGCCCCGACACGGCGATGACCTCCGGGTGCAACCCAGCCTCTCGGCGGGCAGCGCCTCGGCGGGCAGCGCCTCGGCGGGCACGACCGGCGGAAACTCCCGCGCGACCGTCGCCTCGCCGTCGCCCGCCCCGGTGCCCGCGGGCACCCCGGCCGGTACGGCCCCACGGACCACCGCCAGGCCGACGACCCCCGGCGCCGCGGCCCGGGTCACGAAGCCTGCGGTACAAGTGCCCGTTATCCCCGTCGGTGGTGGGGGCGGTTCGGTGCCCGGCGGCATGAGCGGCGTCGCCGCGGGGACGATGACGCAGGTGCGGGCCTGGGAGAGCTTCCGCGGCTCGCCGGTCAACGTCGTGCTCACCTTCACCGACAGGTCGAGCTGGCAGACCATGACGAACCCGTGGCTCGGCTCGGGCCCGGAGAAGTTCTCGACCTTCGCCGGCACCTGGGTCATCTCGCAGTCCTTCTACCCCACGGGCGGTGGGGACATGAACTCCTGCGCGAGCGGCGCCTACAACGGCCACTGGGCGGACTTCGGCCGGTGGCTGGTGGCGAAGGGCCGCCCGGCGAGCGTCATCCGGCTCGCCTGGGAGTTCAACGGCGACTGGTTCCCGTGGTCGGTCTCCAAGACCAACCCCACCACCTGGGTGAACTGCTTCCGCCAGGTTGTCAGCGCGATCCGCTCGACGGATCCGCAGGCCCGCATCGACTGGGCGCTGAATGCGCACAGCAGCGGAGCCTGGGCCGTCTACCCCGGTGACCAGTACGTCGACATCATCGGCATCGACAGCTACGACCAATGGCCGGCGAGCACGGACGACGCTGCCTTCGCCAGTCAGTGTCACGCCGAAGCCGGGCTCTGCTCGACGATCGCGTTCGCCCGCCAGCACGGCAAGCAGTTCTCGGTCCCAGAATGGGGACTCGTCGGGAAGAGTGATACCGGGGCGGGCCGCGCCGGCCAGGCCGGCGGCGACAACCCGGTGTACATCCGCAACATGTACCAGACGTTCGCCGCGAACCGCGACATCCTCGCCTACGAGACGTACTTCAGCGATTCGTCACCCGGGAACGTGCACTCCTCCCTGGTGAACCCGACAGAGCATCCCGCTGGCGCGGCCACCTACGCCTCGCTCTGGTAGCGCCTTGCTCTGGTAACGCCCCGCCCCGATAGCGGCACGGCTCCGACCGGATCGCAGCCGCCGGGAGCTAGGGACCGGTGGGAGCCGCGCGGAACCGCTCGATGTCGGCGTCGGAACCGCGCAGCTCGACCCGGGCGACCTGGCCCCGCCCGAACGCGTACAGCACGATCTCCTCAGGTGGCCCGACGATCTCCACCACCGGCTCGCCGCCGTGCAAGGCGCGCCGGCCAGGAGCGTCCGTACGCTCCGCCACGACACCCAGGCCGGCTCGCCGGAACCCGGCGAACCCGATCAGCAGCAGAGCGGTCCACATCGCGTCACGGCTTCTGGTGTCAAGCTCGCGAGGCTCCCAGCCAGGGGCGGCGCGGCGGATGTCCTCGGCGTGCRCGAAGAACTCGACCAGGTTCATGGCATCGTCGATCAGGCCGATGCGGGTCGGCTGCCACCACGGCGGCCCGGCACGGAACGTCTCGACCAACTCGGGAAAGGTGTGGGCCCGCATGGTGGCCCGCTCGGCCCGCTCCGTGATGCCGTGCAGCCGACCGACGATGAGCCCGGGAGCGGCCYACGGCACCCGCTCGCGGGTGACCAGGTGCGCCACCAGATCATGGTTCGTCCATCCGGCGCAGAGGGTGGACGCCGCCGGGCCACGCTCGGCCAGCAGGTCCGCGAGCTCCCGCCGCTGCGCACGGGCCCCTGGCCGGGTGAGAACCGCTCCTGACCCCATCATGTGCGGCACTCTAGGCGATGAGGCGACTCACGGCGGGTCTCTGGCCGTTAGAAGTCTCCGGTTAGGGAAAGTGAACCGGAAGGTGGTTCCGTCCTTCACCGCGCCGTCCAGCCAGATCCGGCCGCCGTGGAACTCGACGATCTTGCGACACAACGCCAGCCCGATGCCCGTGCCCTCGTAGACATCCCGGCCGTGCAGCCGCTGGAAGATCACGAAAATCTTCTCGGCGTACTCCGGWTCGATTCCGATCCCGTTGTCGGCGCAGTACAGCTCCCACTCGTCCGCCCGGTCGACGACACCGACATGCACGGCGGGAACCGTCTCGGCCCGGAACTTCAGCGCGTTCCCGATCAGGTTCGCGAACAGCTGGGTGAGCAGGACGGGGTCCCCGCGCACGACCGGCAGATCATCCGCGGTGACCTCGGCCCGGGCGCTCTCGATCGCGATGGACAGCGCTCCCACCGCCCGGTCGAAGATCTCCCCCAGGGACACATCGACGAAACCGTCAGTAGTCCGCCCCACCCGGGAGAAGGCCAGCAGATCGTTGATGAGCTGCTGCATCCGCTTCGCGCCGTCCACCGCGAAAGCGATGTACTGGGTGCCCCGCTCGTCGAGCCTGTCACCGTAGCGTCGCTCCAGGAGCTGGCAGAAACTCGCCACCTTCCGCAGCGGCTCCTGCAGGTCGTGCGAGGCGACATAGGCGAACTGTTCCAGGTCACGATTGGAGCGCCGCAGCGCCTCGGCCTGCGCCTCCACCGCGGACCGCGCCGCCCGCGCGACCCCGAGCTCCCCGATCAGCTGGCGTCGCATCGACTCCACGTCGGCGGCGAGCGAGGCGATGTCCGGGGGACCGGTCGGCTCGACCACGTGATCGAGATGTCCGGAGGCGACGGTTCGCGCATCGTCGCTCACCCGCTCGAGCGGGCGGGTGACCCAGGACCGTAGCGCCCGCGCGATGACCGCCAGGAGTACGGCCATGACGGCCGCGCCGGTCACCAGCGCGAAGATCAGGAAACGGAGCGCCGCCGTGACGTGCTGGCGGGCCCGGACTTCCCTGGCCCGCAGGTCCGCCTCGAGGTCCCCGGCCGCGGCGCGGACCGCCTCGAAGCGGGTCTTGCCGAACTCCGGTGACAACAGGCGGGCCGCCGCGGGACCGCCCACCCGCACCGCGTTGATGGCCGGATCGGCGTAGTCGCCGTGCCAGGCCCGGATCCGGTCCTCCAGCACGGCGAGCCTCGCCAGCAGGTCGGGGCGCTCCACGAGCCGTCGGTGCAGGTCCGCGAGCAGCGTGCGCTCGGCCCTGCGCCCTTCGTTGTAGGGCTCCAGGAAGTCCTCGCTGCCCTGAAGCAGGTAGCCCCGCATCCCGGTCTCCTGGTCGACCAGGCTGGAGACCAGTTCGGTGGAGCTCAGCAGAGCCGGGGCGAGGACGTCGCTGCGCGTGTGGAGGGCGTCATCAAGCCGGACCAACGACGAGACGACGAGACCAGCGACGATCATCAGCACCATCGCCGCCACCGCGTAGGTCACCTCGAGTCGACGGCGCAGGCGCCAGACGGACCCGACCCGGCCGCGCTCCACCGCTCCGCTCGGCCCCGCGTCGCCCGCTCCCCCGTCGGTGACGTTCGGGTGGGTGACGTTCGGGTGGGTGCGCTCCGGCATCAGCCGGCACCCCAGATCAGCAGCAGGAGCGCGACGTCGTCGGTCAGCGGGCCGCCATTGCGCGCCTCCACCCGGTCGATCAGGTTGTCGAGCAGCCCGTCGGGGTCGTCGGCGGGCCAGAGTTTGGCGATCTCGGGCAGCACGCCCTCCCAGCCCAGCGGTTCCCCGCCCGGTCCCTCCCGCCCCTCCAGCAGGCCGTCCGTGGCGAGCAGGAGCGCCCAGTGCGGCCCGAGCTCGATCCGCACCTCCTCGGAGAGGTCGTCGTCGACGATGCCAAGAGCCGGACCGACGACGTCGCCCGGCAGCGCCGACAGCCGCGGATGCAACAGCGCCGGCGGCGGATGACCGGCCAGCCGCATCCGCGCCGAGGTCCGGTCGGGAGCGATCGCGAGGGTGCACACCGTCGCGAAGATCTCATCCTGTTCCCGCTCGCTCACCAGCACGCGTTGGAGATACCCGAGCCGGTCGGGTTCCGGAACACCGGCGAGGACCAACGTGCGCCACGCGATCCGCAGGCTCACCCCGAGCGCCGCCTCGTCCGGGCCGTGCCCGCAGACGTCGCCGAGCAGGACGTGGAGCGTGCCGTCCGCGGTGGACACCATGTCGTAGAAGTCCCCGCCGAGCAGGGACTGCTGCCGGCCGGGGCGGTACCGGGCGTCGTGATGCAACCGGCCGTCGTCGATGAGTGGCCGGGGTAACAGGCCGCGTTCGAGGCGGGCCCGCTCGTCCGCCAGCAGCTCCGACTCCCGCAGCGCCTGCGCGGCGGTGTCGGCCCGCTTGCGCTCAATCGCGTACCGGACGGCCCGGACCAGGTCCCGCCCGTCGACCTGACCCTTGACGAGATAGTCCTGCGCGCCCGCGGCGACCGCCTGCGCCCCCCGGTACTCGTCAACCAGACCGGTGAGCACCACGACCGGCGCTCCCGCMTCGACCGTGAGCAACCGGCGTAGCGCCGACAGGCCCTCGCTGTCCGRCAGCCCGAGATCCAGCAGCACGCACGCGACGTGCTCGCTGCGACGGGCGGCTTCGGCCACCGTGCGCACCCGGGTCAGYTCGACCGGAGCGGAGACCTCGTCGAGGAGCTCGGACACCAGATAGGCGTCGGCATCATCATCCTCGACCAACAGCACCGGCCAGATCACTTTTACGGGATCAGCGTTCGGCGCCCGCATCGCGGTGCCCTCGGTTCCTGACACATCTCMTCGGCATTGCACGACACGAGGCCATACCGGCCCAACCCGGACTCGAAGCATGGCACGACCACGGCGCCCGTGCGCATCGGAACGCCGAACCGGAGTGGACCGCGGCCAGGAAGACCGTCAGGAAGACAGAGCGCGACGGGCTCCGGAAGACCGGGCTCAGGAAGACATGGTGGGCCTACGGAAACGACGGCAGTCGCAAGGACGGATCAATGAGCGGCGATGTGGCTACCAGTGACGTTGTGGCTACCAGCGGCGGTGTCGCCCTRCGCGCCTTCCTTCCCTGACGGGGTCTCACCCGCAGCCGGCGCCGTGGGACGGCCCAGCAGGTACCAGCCCCACAGCCCGGCGGGCACCGGGGCCCGCCTCGGCGCGCCGGGCACCTCCCGGGCGTCCATCACGTCGAGCAGGTGATCCCAGTAGCCCGTCAGGCGGGCCGCCAGGCTTCCACCGAACAGCCTGCTGTGCAGAAGGTGCGGATGYGGTCGGGTCGGAGCGTGGCGCATCGCGTCGGAGAAGCGGTCGAGGAGATCCCGGCGCTCGTCGTCGGACAGCTCGGCCATCAGCTCACGCAGAAGTTCGTCCTCCAGCGTCGCATGTTCGACCATCAACGCGGCCAGATCCCGGCGCAGGTTCGCGACCGGCTCCGCGGGCCGGTTGAGGTCCCCCTGGACGTACTGTTCAATGCCGCGCATCACCGAGGAGCAGCGCCGCGCCAAGCGGCCCAGGTCCGCCACCCGCGCCCGGCCGCCCACGACCCGGCGGGCCATCTCCGGGTAGACCACCGACTCCATCGCGCTCAGGTGCGCGGAGACGGCGGCCACGGCCGCGTCGCTGGCGCGCAGCGCCTGCCGCGGGTCGGTCGACGGACCATCCACGTCACCGTGGGCACCGACGTCGCGCGAGAGCTCGATCAGACGGACGGCATCCTGATGCGCGGCCTCCACCAAGGTCACCAACGTCTCGGCCATGACCACCTCGCAGCCCATGGGCGGATACCCAGCGGAGAGCTACCGGGATCCAAAGCTACGCCTATCCGACCCGGTCCGCATCTCGGCAGCCACCACGCAGCCGTAACCCGGTACCCACAAAGGGTGCCAGTCGCCTCGCTCGGCACCTACACTCTCAGGCTTGGTCCCCGTGGTGTCCGGCCGTGGCCGCGCCGAACGGCACCGTCACCGGGCGAGGAACTCGTCGAGATCGGCGAGGAACCTCGTCTCGTCCTCGACCACCAAGCCGCCGACATCGGCGTGGCCGGGCGGACCCGGCTGCGCGAGCACAATCGAACCGGCGCCGTGCCGGATGGTGAGCCGCCGCCCGAGCATCGCGGCCAGTCGCATGGAAGCCGACCCGCAGGCCTCGTCCTCGGTGACGCCGTGCCTGCTGGCGAAGGCCCGGGCCCGCACGACCCCGCCCGGCTCATCCTCCCACGCCCAGAGCTGGGTCAGGTCCTCGGCGGGTGGACGGGGCAGGTCGAGCGCGTCGACCTGGCCCGGGTCCGCGAGCATCTCATGCCACCAGCAGGGCACGGCGGCCAGGGCGCCGCGGACCCAGACCCGGCCCTGCTCCTGCCAGCTGACCGCCTCGCCGCCGGCCGGGCGGAGGATCTCCGGATGGCCACCGAGCAGCCGACCCAACAGCCAGGCCGACCCCACCAAGGCGTGCCCCGCCATGGGCAGCTCCCCGGTGGGCGTAAAGGTGGCCAGCTCCGCCAACTCCGGGTCGTCGACGAAGACCGTGGCGGGGCAGCCCAGTCGGCGCGCGACGACGGACCGCTCCCGCGCGTCGGGCAGCAGCTTCGCGGCATCCAGCACCACGGCGAGCAGGCTGCCGCCGGCGCCCGTCTCGTCGGCGAACACCCGAAGCGTGCGTACCTCGATCCCGATCACTCGATCCTCCCTGTGACGTATCCCATGCGCCGGACGTGTATCTCACCCTTCGTGCCACACCACGCCGGCACAGTTGCCAGGCATCCGCGTCCACGGTGAAGCCCGGATCGCCTCCGGACGGCCGGCACCGACTTGTCACCATGAAGGTTCACCAGCGGGGAAGGGCGTGGGAGATGCCGACAGGTGGACCTGGACATGGATCGGCGGCAGGGAAGAAGGCAGTGATGCGGGACGACGCGGTGCCGGGCGAAAGGGTACGCGACGAGACGGTACGCGAGACCCGGGGACGCGACGTTGATGGCGCGCGCCCGGACGGCGGCGACCACGGCAGCCAGCATCCCGTTCGGGAGGTGCTGGGGGACGCCCTGGAGCAGGCGTCGGCCAACGCCCATAAGCTCGCCGGCGCGCTGACCCGTCCGGTCTCCCTGGTCCGGGTGGGTCGCAAACGACGCGGGGCGCCCCGCTCCGAGCTACCGCGGACACCGGACGGGCGCGTCATGGCCTGCGGCGTGTACAGCCATGGCCGGCGGGTCACCATGGACATCGACCAGGCCGACGCGCTGCGGTTGGCGCGGTCCGAACGCAACGGGTTCGCCTGGCTCGGCCTGTTCGAGCCGAGCTACGAGCAGCTCACCGCGATCGCCGAGGAGTACAGGCTGGACAAGCTCGCGGTGGAGGACGCGGTCACCGGCCACCAGCGCCCCAAGCTCGAGCAATACGAGAACCACCTGTTCATGGTGCTCAAGACGACCAGTTACGTGGAGCACACCCAGGTAACGGGCACCTCCGAGGTAGTCACCACCGGCGAAATCATGATCTTCCTCGGCGAGGACTTCGTCGTGACCGTGCGGCACGGCAGGCACGGGGAGATGACGAAGCTGCGCGGCCGGCTGGAGGCCAACCCGGAGATGCTCCGGCACGGCCCGACGGCCGTGCTGCACGCCATCTGCGACAGCATTGTGGACGACTACGTCCGCACCGTGGAAAGCATCCAGGCCGACGTCGACCAGATCGAGACGGGCGTCTTCCACCGGGATCAGAAGYCGTCGACGGAAAGCGCCTACCAGATGAAACGCGAGCTTCTGGAGCTCAAGCACGCGGTGCTGCCGCTCGCGGGCCCGTTGCGTACCCTCACCATGGACGCCCCCACGATGGTCGACGTGGCGATGCGCCGTTACTTCCGGGACGTCGCCGACCACCTCGAGCAGGTCAGCGAGCGAATAGCTCACTTCGACGAGCTGCTTTCCTCCGTGCTCCAGGCGACGCTGACGCAGGTGACGATCGCGCAGAACGAGGACATGCGACGGATCAGTGCCTGGGTGGCGATCGGCGCCGTCCCGACCGCCGTCGCCGGGATCTACGGCATGAACTTCGACCACATGCCGGAGCTTCGTCAGACGTGGGGCTACCCGGCCGTCCTGGCCGTCATTACGACGATCTGTCTGTTTCTCTACCGTGCGTTCAAGCGCAACGGCTGGCTCTGACACCGACCTGCATGCTATGCGCGCATAGACCACGACAATGACGGCAGATCCATAGTCCCTTTTTACTATAAGTTGGCTGACGCGACGTATCCGTACGATGGGTTACCCCTGGCCCGCCACGTCGGTTACCGTTACCAACCGTGTCGGAGCAACCGGGTCTCGCGCCAGCCGCTCGGCGCGGTCCCCGCCGACCCCCCACCCCTCGGGGGACTCCATGACCTCGCCTGACCCCAAGAGTCGTAAAACGGCCATCCTGCCCGATCGGGGCGATCTCATCGCGGAGCTCGCCGGCCGGCTGGAGGCCCTCGACGCGCTCCTCAACCGGCTGGAGGATGCCGAGCGGCAGGCCGCCGACGCCAGCGAGCATCTCATCCGGACCCGCCGGTGGCAGGAGGACACGGTCCGGACCATCCAGGAGGAGCGGGCTCGGATGCGCCAGCGCCAGCACGCCCTCGACGAGCTCGCCGACCACGCCCGCGCCGCGGTCGAGGCGCTGGCGCACCACCGCTCGCTGCCCCGTGAGGTCCACGAGCTCGCGGTCGAGCTCCAAGTGCTCGATGCGGCGGGATTCCTCACCCGCCGCGGCTCCCGGTCCCGCTGAGGGGGGTGCACACCCGGCCTCACCCGTCGACTACTTTAAGTAGTCAAAATCGCCCACGGGCCGCGGGAGGGCTACCCGCCCGCCCGCCTCTCACCCGGACCGGCCGCCGCCGCGGACCCCACACGCAACGAAAAACCAGCAGGACAAACGGGGCGCGAAGGGCCTTAGGGCCGCCCGGTCAGCCCGGCCGACCGCGCGGGCCGCCGACGCCGCGCGACGGGAACTTCAACGCGCACTCGCTGTAGTTGGGAAGGACTAGTGTTTACCCACCCCATCCAAGTGGACTAGTCTCACGCCGACGTCACGACAACACCGGGCCGAACGCCGAGTCCTGCCCCCGGCCCCGGTGTCCCCTCCGAGTCGTCATCAGGGGCAGGAGCGGGGGACCCACCTCCACCGGCCGGCGCCGATCCGCGGTGTCGACCTAGGGGTGAAGCTCGACGCGTGAAGGTCACGCGAGAGCCGGGCAGCCCAGCCCGAACCCGACAGCTCACTTCGCAGGCGCACGGGAAGGAATACACCGTTGTCCGCGCAAAGCGTGMAGCTCGACGAAGAAACGCGAGGCGCCGGTCGCGGCCGTCACCGCGCACCCTCCGCGCCCCCGGCCGCCCGCAGCCGGGCCCGGGCCCGCGCCTTCGCCGCCGTGACCACCGGGACCGTCGCGGTCTCCGGAGTGGCTCTCGCCGGCTGCGCCACCGACATCAACGCCGACGCCGCGAAGGACGAGCAGCCGAACACCGCTCCGATCACCCTCGCCGCGCAGATCGGCTCCCAGGCCGCCCTGGGGGGCAGCATCGCCGCCGCGGCGGTCAGCACCCACGGCTCCACCTCCCTGCTCGGCTCGACGGGCGGTGTCGACGCCCCGCCCCTGGCCGGCAAGGTTCAGGTCGGTCTCCGGGTGACCAACCCCGACGTGAGCGTCAGCGCGGACCAKCCGATCGACATCGGCTTCTCGCTCTACAACGAGCAGACCCACGAACCGCTGGCGAACCAGCTGGTCAAGGTGCAGGTGAAGCTCCCCACCGGGTGGGCCACCTTCAAGCACCTYTACACCAACGCCCAGGGCTACGCCTCCTACACGGCCCGGGTGCTCACCACCACGAATGTCACCGCGGTCTTCGACGGCACGGACGCCCTGCAGTCCGCCCGCTCGGCGAACGACGCCACCCTGCGCGTACGGCCGGCGCCCACCCCCCGGCTCGTCCGCAACGCCGCCTGGTCGGATCTCCTCACGACAGGGGACGCCGCGGACCAGGCGTCGGTTCCGGTCCCGTCGAGCTCCCTCGGGGAGAAGGCCGTCTACCTGGCCTCCCTGCAGGCCGGCAAGCCCTACGTCTACGGTGCGGAGGGCCCGAGCTCGTTCGACTGCTCCGGCCTCATCCAGTACATCTTCAAGCAGCTCGGCAGGAGCGTGCCGCGGACGACCGACGCCCAGTTCGCCGCCGCCACCCGGGTGTCGCAGTACAACAAACAGCCCGGCGACCTGATCTTCTTCGGGACACCCGGGAACATTTACCACGTCGGCATCTACGCGGGCGACGGCATGATGTGGGCGGCGCCGCACACCGGCGACGTCGTGTCGCTCAAGAAGATCTATACCACCTCCTACTACGTCGGTCGGATCCTCTAGCGGCCGGTCGGAGCCGGCGCACCGCCCTCATGCCGACGCAACGGCTCACCCGGCTCCGGTGGATCRCCTTCGCGGCTGGGGCGCGGACCACACGAGCCCTGCCAGTCCACGAGCGGCCGGCTACCGAGCCCCTCTCCAGGCGCCGACCCGAAGCCGTGGAAGCCGGACCCGGGACTCCCACCCACCGGCGAAGCCGCGGACAGACCAGCAAGCGGGCCCTGTCACCGCCCGACAACCCGCCTATGTGGTTCCTTTCCAGCTCTCCGGACGGGCCCTCCTTCCGGTGGGACGGACGTCAGATCTCCCCCCCATCTGACGTCCGTCCGGCCGGAAGGCCCCCGATTCCGCCGGCCTTCCCTCGGATTCCCCCCCCATCCGCACGGGAAGGCCGGCGGGCCTCGGGCCCCGGCCGACCAGGTCCGCCGATGCCGCTACCCCCCTCCCGGCGGCATCGGCGGACTTCAGCCCTCGGTCTCTGCCCGGTGCGGAAACCGCCCGGCCCGCTCGCGGGCGCCGCGGTCAGGCCCCCAGCCGGTGACCAGACGAGAACTTCCACAGGGTCTCGCTGACCTTCCGGTCCCAGGAGGCCTCCGGGGCCCGGCCCTCCGGGACACGGTCCTGGCAGGTCGGCCCGGGCTCCGGGTCGAACTGCCCGACGACGCCGACCGCGGCGAACTCCGGCTTACCCGGGGCGCAGGCGGCGGTCAGGGCCAGCCGGGCACCCTCGCCGATCCCCCACACGTAGACCCGGTTCGGATCCACCTTGGTCCGTTTCGTGGAGACGAAGCGGACCACGTCGCGCAGATAGCGCACGTCGGCCCCCTCGGGTCCGTCGATCCGCCACGTGCCGCCCACGGCTTCCGGGAAGGCCACCGCGAAGTCGCGGGAGTTCGCGAGCTTGCCGGCGTCACTCTGCCGGTCAAGTGACTTCGCGTCCGCGTTGTCGTCGTGCAGGATCAACACCAGCGGAAGCGGGTTGGCGGGATCGGACGGGGCCTGGACGAGCAGCTCGCGGCCCGCCGACGCGTAGTCGCCGGGCAGGCTGACCCGCTGGGTCTTCGGGCGGTCACGGGTCCCGAGGTAGCCCCAGACGACCACGATCACGACACCGACGATGAGCACGGTTCTCTTGTTTTTGCCCCACCATCCGGCGAGGGGATTCGACACCACGGTCCAACCGAACCACACCGCTGGCCGGGAAACGCCGCAAACCTGGCAGCAGATGACGACAAGACCGGGGTCAGACCGGGGCCTGTCCGCCTTGTCCCCCCACTTGTCCCCCCAAAAAAAGCCAGGGGACGCGTCAGGTGACGGCCAACGCGCGGCGCCGGGCCTGGCGCAGCACCTCCACCTCGCGGGGCGCGTCCAACGGCGGCAGCGGACCATGGACCCAGCTCAGCAGGAGATCGGCGAGGGCGGGATTCTGCGCGAGCACCGGCCCGTGCAGGTAGGTGCCGATGACCCGGCCATCCACGATGCCGTCCGTTCCGCCGTCACCGTCACCGATCCCGAGCCGGACCGTACCGAGCGGGATGCCGCTCGCGCCGGGCAACCGCCTCGTCCGCCCGGCGTGATTCTCATACCCGTACAGGGTGGGCAGGCCGAGCCGTGCGTCCGGTTCCACCACGATGTCCCCGACCGCACGCGCCGGCGGCGCGTCCGACGGGCCGAAGGAGCGACGGGTCTCCACGTCGACGAGATTCAGCCCCTCGTGGATCTCCCCACCGGATGGGAAGGTCGCGCCGATCACCTGGTAGCCGGCGCACACGGCGAGCACCGCCGCTCCCGAGCTCACCGCTCGCCGGATCGCCCGGTTCTGCCGGATGCCGTCCGCGGCGAGGACCTGCGGTGCGTCCTCGCCGCCGCCGAGCAGGTAGATATCACAGCTCTCGGGCACCGCCGACCCCGCGGGAACGTTCACCACCTCGACCGGCAAACCACGCCAGCGCAGGCGCTGGGACAGCACGATCGCGTTACCGCCGTCGCCGTAGGTACCAAGCAGCTCGGGGTAGATCAGCGCGATCCTGGTCGCAGAGCCGCCCGTCATCGCGTGGATCCCCTCATCTCGCGCACAAMCTCACTGCGTGCACAACCTCGCCGCGTGCACAACCTAGCCACGTGCACAACCTAGCCACGTGCACAACCTCACTGCGTGGACCTCACCAGCAGATCGCGGAACGCCGTGTAGTTGGCGACGACGTCGACCACCTTCTCGTTGGCGGCCAGGGCCGCGTCCCGCGCACTGGCATACACGCTGTGCGGCACCTMCGCATAGGCCAGCCGCACGCTCATGTCCTCCTTGCGCTCCCCGGTGACCAGCACCTGCCGGCCGGCGAGCCGTTCGAACGGCACGTCCCAGATCCAGGACGGATCCCGCCCGTCAGCGGTCTGGGAGTTGAAGTCGATGACGACAGGCCGCGGCGGCGCGTCCGCCAACAGCTCCATCATCTCCACCCAGCCAGYGGGGTTCTTCGCCAGCAGCAGCCGGCCTCGATGGCCCTCCTCGCCGAGCGCCACCTCCYGATAGCGACCCTGCACATCGCCCAGGCCGGTCATGGCCGCAAGCGCATCCTCGATCTCGACGCCGAACTCCCGGGCCGCGGCGGCGGCCATCGCCGCGTTGCCGAGGTTCACCCGTCCGGGCAGATCGAGCCGGGCCTCGATGGTGCGGCCGTACCAGAGTAGTTCCCGGGAGCCGGTGACCGCTACGATCGGCTCGGGCCTGGCCAGCCCGCACTCGGACCACCAGCCGCTGCTGTTGYGGTGTAGCAGCCGGGCGCACTGCGGGCAGACCATCGCGTCCGCCGTCCAGTTCTGCCCCGCCGACACCCAGACCTGCCGGTGCCAGCCCGCCGCCGCCCAGGCCACCAGGGGATCATCGACGTTCGCGACCACCGTCGTGTCGCGCAGCTCCGAGCCGAGCTCGCGCCACATGGCGGCGATGCGCCGCGTCTCGTTGGACCGGTCGAGCTGGTCACGGCTGATGTTCAGCAGCAGGACCACCCGCGGCGAGATCTCCCTGGCCACCTTCGGCAGCCAGATCTCGTCCACCTCGAGAGCCGCCGCCGCGTCAAACGGCGGCCGGGACAGCGCGGCCAGCACCCCGGGCGCCATGTTCGCCCCGCCGCTGTTCGACTTGACCGGCCCCAGGGTGCCCAGGGCCCGGGCAAGCAGCCTCGTGGTGGTGGTCTTGCCGTTGGTGCCCGACACGCAGGCGGTCATCCGGTGGGAGCCGACCTCGGCGAGCGCCGCCGGGGATACCCGCAGCGCGAGCTTGCCACCGATCATCTCGCCGGAACCACGGCCGAGCCGGCGTGACGCCTCGGCCGCCAGGCGTTCAACGGCGAGCGCGGCCTGGGTCCTGGCGGTGAACCGGCGGGGGATTGATGTCGTCATCGCGGTTTCTACAGTGCCACGACGGCACCGGGCGGCGAAGCCCGCCCCGTCTTCTGTTCCGATAGATCCCGGTCCAGTCCCCGGTCATCGGCCCGGTACCACCCGGTAGCGCCCCCGGACGGGGGTTTGTTCCAGCCCGGACATTACCTCACGTGAGCTGGCGTTACCCATAGTCCGTTGGGGAAGGTGTCGACCGGACCACCGTCGCGGAATCGACGCGGCATCGCGGTAGAACTCACCTGACAGGGTGAACCGGAATACCCACGGCCGCCCCCACAGGTGAGAATCACAGGCGGAACACGGCTGGTCGGCGCGGGTGCGCCGGTTTGGCCACCGGGGGCCGCGCCGGGCGGGCATCCCGGACCGGCACGGCCGGCCCGGGTCCGCCGCGCGGTTGCAGAAGGGACGTGAGGGCGCACAGTGACCACGAAGGCAATCGCGATCGCGCGGGTACACGGCCACTGGTCGGTGCACGATCTCGACCCGGCCGACGTCGACGACCTCGACGCCCTCACCGACATGATGCGGGATCTGGGTGATGGCCCCGTCGTCGCCTTCCTCGAGGAGGACGACGAGTACCTCGCGGTGGTCCGGGTGTGTCCCGACGACCCGGATCCGCAGGTCTTCCTCTCCGATCGCCGGGTCCTGGTGACCTCCGACCTCGCCGAACGCCTGTTCGCCGACGCGCTGCCCTCGATGGCGGGGCTGACCACCCCGGACGACGAGGATGACGCGTCCGCCGTCACCCATGCCGCCCCCGTGGGCGATCTCGATCTACTCGGCGATCTGGGCACCCCCGCGGAGGCGTTGTTGGAACTGATCGGCGAGGAGGGGATGCTGCCAGGCGATGTGATCAGCGCGCTCAGCGAACGGGCCGGGGCGGGGGAGATCCTCGATGACGCACGTGGCTGAGCCCACCGCTTCGGTCCCGCGCCGCCGGCCCGCTGATCCGGGATGACCGATCCCGACGAGTACCCCCGGGCGGGCGCTCCCGCCCGGCTGAGCGGTCCGCCCGGACCGGACCGCTTCCACGAGGCGATGGGGCTCGCCCTGCGCGAGGCCCGCCTGGCCCCGGACCACGCCGACGTCCCGGTGGGTGCCCTGGTGGTGACCGAGGACGGCACGGTGCTCGGGCTCGGGCACAACGAGCGGGAACGCGGCGCCGATCCCACCGCCCACGCCGAGATGATCGCCCTGCGGGCGGCCGCGCGCCGGACGGGTTCCTGGCGGCTACCGGGAGCCACCCTCGTGGTCACGCTGGAGCCCTGCACCATGTGCGCGGGGGCCCTCGTGCTCGCCCGGGTGGACCGCCTCGTCTACGGCGCGGTTGACGAGAAGGCCGGGGCGGTCGGCTCGCTCTGGGACGTGGTGCGGGACCGGCGGCTCAATCATCGACCCGAAGTGGTCGCCGGGATCCGCGCCGACGAGTGTGGCGCCCTCCTGGCGGAGTTCTTCGCCGCGCGCCGGCGCCCGGCGGGGCGCTAGCCGGCACACCGCCGCCACGCTCGCCCGGTTCGGGGCGACGGGCCGCAGCCTCGGCGCCGTCGGACCCCTACACACCCCGGCGAACCGGACTCTCGCGACGTCCGGTAGGCTAGTCCGCGGTGGAGTCGCCTAGTGGCCGAGGGCGCACGCCTCGAAAGCGTGTGAGGGGGCAACCCCTCCGTGGGTTCAAATCCCACCTCCACCGCCCTAGCGGCACGTCTCGCTCTTCGCGTGCTGGCCGGGCCCGCACAGCGGTCCCGGAGGATCAAGCCCGGGCACCGGGCCGGCGGGGAGACCGGACGGCGGGGAGAGGGAGCCCATCGCGGCGAGGATCAGGCCATCGTGGCGAGGATCGCGCCGATGTCGTCAACGGTGGTCCGCGGGTTGACGATGGCGAACCGGGCGACGGTCTCGCCCTCGTGCACGGTGGGYGGAACAAACGCGAAACCGTCCCGCAGCAGGTTCTCGCTCCACCGCTGGTAGTCCGCGGCCTGCCAACCCAGCCGACGGAACACCACGATCGACAGCTGCGGTTCCCGCACCAGCTCGACGTAAGGCAGCGCGGCGATCTGGAGCGCGGCCGCCCGGGCGGTCGCCAGCGTGGACTCGATGGCCCGGCCGTAGGCCAAGGTGCCATGCGTCGCCAGCGAGAACCAGAACGGCAGCCCGCGGGCCCGCCGGGACAGCCCGATGGCGTAGTCCGACGGGTTCCAGGCCCCCGCCGAATCCAGGACCTCGAGGTAGCCGGCCCGCTGCGGGCCGTGCGCCGCCCGGGCCACCGCCGGATCGCGATACACCAGCGCGCAGGCATCGAACGGCGCGAACAGCCACTTGTGCGGATCGACGATGAACGAGTCGGTCTCGGCGATCCCGTCGAAGAGAGAGTGGGTCGATGCGGCGGCGAGCGCGGCCAGCCCGTAGGCGCCGTCCACATGTACCCACAGCCCGCGGGCCTGACAGACGTCCACCACCCCGCGGATGTCATCGACGGTGCCGAACTGGGTGGTCCCTGCGGTCGCCACCACCGCGAACACGCCGTCGACGGCCTGGGCGCCGTCCTGCTCGGCGAGCCGGTCCAGCGCCTCGGCCAACAGCGGACCGGTCAGTCGTCCGGCGTCATCCGTCGGCACGACGACGACCTCGGTGTCGAGCACCGTGGCGGCCTGGTAGAGGGAGGAGTGCGCTTCGGCCCCACAGACGAACCGCCATCGCGGTGGAGTCGGCCGACCGGCGGCGGTCAACCGGCTCCGGGCGGCATGCCGGGCGGCGGCCAGCRCCGACAGGTTGCCGACGGTGCCCCCCGGTACGAACAGCCCACCGGCGCAGGCGGGGAAGCCCGCGAGGTCCGACAGCCATCGCAGCGCCTCGTTCTCCGCGAAGACCGCGCCCGCGCCCTCCATCCAGCTGCCCGCGTAGATGGACGACGCCCCGACCACCAGATCGAACAATACAGCCGCCTTAGTCGGGGCGGCCGGGATGAAGGCGAGATTGCGGGGATGATCCGTCGAGATGCAGGCGCGGGACAGCTCCTCGTCGAACACCTCGAGAGCGCGACGGCCACCGATGCCCTCGGCGGTGATCGTGGATCCCACCGCCGCCGCCAACTCGTCCCATGACAATGGCGCGTCCAGCGGTACCGGATCGAATCCGAGCCGGACGCGGGCAAAGTCACATATCGCGCGGACGAGGTCGGCAGCCTGCGCGTCAAACCGATGCACAGGCGGAGTCTAGGGTCGGCCATGCCCGGACATCGGGCAGCTCACCCCGCCGCAACACCGGCGTTTCCGGGTCAACCCCGAGTTCACACCGGCTCGTCGCAGACCGTCACAAGTCGCCCGGGTCGGGTGATCTCCCGCGACCCGAKGGACGACGCGAGGCTACGCGTCCTGCTTGCCGCGCTGACGACGGAAGAGGAACCCGCCACCAACCAGGGCAACCAACAGAACAATCGCTCCGACACGCTTCACAACAAACCTCCACGATGAGGACCCGGCCTACGGGACGACATGCCCGGGCGTCCATCCATATACCCCATGGACGCCGCGGAAGGTGCCCAGACCCGCCGTCCCGGGGGACGAACGGCTGACACATCCTCATGCCATCGAAACCGAGCATGCCATGAAGTGGTCCCAGGCGTGCGACCGGACCGCCGGACAAGCCGACGCGTCCTACGACAGCACGATGGACACGTGTCGTATCGCGGGGCAATCTTCACGCGGCCCGGCGTTTGGACGGTGCTTTCACAGTCGCCCTCATCGCACCCGTTCGGCGACAAGGGCTGCGAGGATGTCGGCATGGCAGGGCTCGCCCGGCGGGCACCAGCAGGCCAACCGCTTACCAGCCAGGTCGGGCAACTCGGCGAGCCGCTCCGACCGCGAGTAGCGGCGACCGGACCGGTCGTACCGGACATCCGGCCCACTGCCGGTCATCCACGCCGCGTACAGCTCTACCGCCGCGGACCGCCCCCACTCGCGCTGGTCGAAGGGATTGCCCCATCGGGTCGGCCGGGCGACCACGACCACGTCGTCGGGCCTGCGCCACCCGGCGGCGCGGGAGAGCCGGACATGGGACTGTGCGACGGTCATCATCGGAGGCCTCCCAGCTCGACGACATCCCTGGCGCCGCCCAACTCGCCCGGATCGTCGGTGAGATCCAGATCGTCGGTGAGAATGGCGTGCGTGGATGGTACGGACACCACCATCCCCCCGCACGGGGTTCGCAACCGATCGGCGCGGACCGGGCCGGCTGTCCGTGCCGATCAGGCCACCTCACCGCCGATCCACGTACCAGAGGAGCCACATCGGGCCCGGGAACCAGTGGACGGTCCACGTTCGGCGGACCCGATTCAACGCCACCCCAATAAACAAGCAATCTCTGTGCAATAACCACACAATAACCGTACGATCGTTAATCGTGTGATCGTTGCAGTAAGAAACGTGCCGGAGGCACGGRAACAGCGCAAAAGGGGGCAGCCACAACCATCCAGCCATTCCCCCTTTACTTTCCGTACACCGGAAATTTGATAACGGGTAAAGTACATTTTTTCGACGCGACGAGGTTGCCGTCCCGGCCCTTCTGGTGATATCTCGCGGCGATGCGGCGGGATCGTTCCAGGGCGCCGACGGGACCGGTTGCGACCGGGCGCCGACGAGTATCCATGCCGCCTGCCGGAGGTAGGACAAGCGGCGCATAGAATGTCCGCGAGAATGTGCGCGGCAAATGCGGCGAGTCCTGGGGGCGATGGTGGCACGAGTCTTCGTCAGCCATGCGGGCTCCGACGCGGAGCTGGCCGACAGAGTGCATCAGACGCTGACCCTTCTTGGCCACCGGGTGTTCCTCGCTCAAAACATCCGGGTGGGCGTCCAGCCCGGCGACATGTGGAAGGATCGGTTGCACCGCGAGCTGCGAGCCGCCGACGCCGTGGTCTGTGTCATCACCAACGCCTACAACGCCTCCCCGTGGTGCGCCTACGAACTGGGAATCGCCTACGAGGTCGGCAGCCTRCTGCTGCCGCTGCGCGTGGAGCCGACGGTCACCTCCCCGCTTCTGGAGGACCGGCAGCACGTTCACCTGCACGAGAATCCGGGGTGGGCCGACAACCTGAACATTGGGCTGCGGCGCGTCGAGGCCGGCGGCGGGCTGGGCTGGGCGGACGACCGGTCCCCGTTCCCGGGTCTGCGGCCGTTCACCCGGGACATGGCCAAGGTGTTCTACGGGCGCGGCAACGAGCTGCGGCGACTCACCCACCGGCTACGCTCCCTCGGTGAACAGCGTCTGCTACTGGTGGTCGGCGCCTCCGGATGCGGCAAGTCGTCGCTGGTCACCGCCGGCCTGCCGGCCCAGCTGGCGGGCGAGCCCGGCTGGGAGGTGGCCGACCCCTTCTGGCCGGGCCGGGACCCGGTCCGCAAGCTCGCCCACACCCTGACCCAGGCTGCGAGGCGTGTCGGCCAGCAGTGGGCGGTCACCGACATCGACCGGCAGCTCAGGGAGGACGACCTGGCCCTGATGGGGCTGGCCGAGGAACTTCTGACGGCCGGCTCCGGCCCGGTGCGGGACAGCCTGCTGCTACTGATCATCGATCAGGGCGAGGAGCTGTTCACCCGATCGGACGAAGAGGAACGGGCCCGGTTGGCGACCCTGTTGCGGCATGGGGTCACCGGTCCCGTGCGGGTGGTCATGGCGCTTCGCTCCGAGTTCCAGGACCAGGTCTTCGCCCTGCCCGAACTGAGCGGCCCCCCCGAACAGGGCGGGGTCAACCTGCACGTCTTCCCCCTCCGCCCGCTGGCCCGGGACATGCTGCCGGTCGTCATCACCGAGCCGGCCCGGGTAGCCGGCCTGCACGTGGAGCCGGAGCTGGTCGCCAGGATGGTCGMGGACACCGAGGACGGCGAGGCGCTGCCGCTGCTGGCGTTCACGCTCCATGAGCTGGCCAAGGACCAGACCCGCGGCGGCACCCTGTCGATGGACCGGTACCACGAGCTGGGTGGCGTGCGGGGGGCGCTGGCCCGCCGCGCCGACGCCGTCCTCGACGACGCCGTGGAGACGAGCGGGCTGGGCCGGGAGGAGATCCTGGTCGGCATGGCCGAGCTCGCCACGCTCGACGAGGCCGGTCGGCGGACCCGCCGACGCATCGACCTCAAGGACCTGCCGTCCGACGCGTTGCGGAGAACCTTCCAGGTCTTCGTGAACCAATGGCTGCTGTCCACCCCCAGCGACAGCCTGGGGACCGCCGTCGGGGTCGTCCACGAGGCGTTGCTGACCGCCTGGAAGCCACTGGATGCCGTCATCCGGGAACGGGAAGCCGCCCTGCTCAGTGAGGGCAAGGTCGAGCGTGCCGCCGCCGAGTGGGAGCACAACGACGGCCCGCTCTGGGACGAGGACCGGCTGACCACCGCCATCACGACGCTGTGGCAGTCYTATGAGCGTTTCCGCGCCGGTGAGGAGCCGGTGGTCCATCTCAAACCGGCCGGGCGGAGGTTCATTGACGCGTGCGACCAGCGGATCGAGGAAGCCCGTCGCCAGGAACGTACGCGCGTCGAGGCGGCCCGCCGCCGGGAACGTCACGAACGTCAACGCCGCCAGCAGGTCATCGCTGTCCTTTCCGTGCTCCTCGTCTTCACCGTCGTCGGGGCCGCGGTCGCCACCTGGCAGTCCCTCACCGCCCGGCAGGCGCAGCGCACCGCGGAACGGGCGCAGCGCACCACCGAACGGGCGCGGCACGCCCTGATCACTCACACCCTGCTCGCCGACGCCGACGCCGCGCGGGCGACGGACCAGGTGCGCGCGTTACGACTCGCCATCGCCGCCGAGGACATCGACCCCGGTACCGGTGGTGCGGCCGGCGGTAAGGCCGCCAGTGGTGAGGCCGCCAGTGGTGAGGCCGGCGGTAAGGCCGACAGGGGCGCCGACAGCCGGGCGAACCTGCTGCAAACCCTCGCCGAGGACCCGAACCCACTCGCCAGCCGCGGCGATCCCGTCACCTCGGTGGCGTTTTCCCCGGATGGACGCATCCTGGCCGTCGGCGGCGCGAACGCAACGGTCGTGCTGTGGGATGTGACGGAGGGTCAACATCGTCGGATCGACCCGCCCCTCACCGGCCAGCACAGCGGGATCACGTCGGTGACGTTCTCGCCGGACAGCCGGAACCTCGACGCGACCGGCGTCGACGGGACGGTGCTGCGGTGGGACGTCACCGACCCAGACCGGCCACAATTGCGGGGGCGTGTGAACGCCGCCGCGGCCCTCCCCACGCCGTGGGATGCGTTCTCCCCGGACGGGCGCCTCAGAGCCACCGGCCAGGACGGATCAATCATGCTGGCRGATGTCACCGCCCCGGATCGGCCCCGGCCGCCCAGCATCCTTCTCGCCGACCCCGGACCGGTCCGGGCCGTGGCCTTCTCCCCGCACGGGCAGGTCCTGGCCGCGGTCGGATCTGGCCGGAGGGTATGGCTCTGGGATACCAGCGTCACCCCGCCGCGGCAGATCGGGCAGCCGCTGACCGGGCACACCCGCTCCGTCCTGTCGCTGGCGTTTTCCCCGGACGGCGGGACGCTGGCCTCCGGCGGCAACGATGGCACCGTCCGGCTGTGGCGGCTCGCCGCGGTCGACGCGTTCCGCCGCAACGGCGTCGTCGAGTACGCCTGCCACGAGGCCCAGGGCGGGCTCGACCGGTCGGCGTGGAGCTTCCACATTCCCGGCCTGCCCTACCAGGACACCTGCGCGGGGTGACCGCCGGCGGCACCGGCGGCTACCTCGGCAACGACGGCTACCTCGGCAACGACGGCAACGACGGCAACGTCCAGGTGTCGAGGCGTTCGGCGATGTTGTTCGTGCCCTGGCGCCGCCCGGCGATCCGCCGGGCGTCCGCGAGGAACCGGTGGGTCCGCGTGACCATCACGGCGTTCGGCCGGTGCTCGGAGATGTCCAGTGCCTCGGTGACGAGCGCTTCAGCCTCGTCGACGTGGTGGCGGTACAGGGCCGCTGTAGCCGCGGCGATCCTCGCCATCGACCGCAGGCCGGTCGCCCCGGCGACATCGAGATGGTGCACCGAGGCGTCGGTATAGACCGATGCCGCGTCCGGCTGGCCGAGTTCGACGTACGCTGCCGCGGACAGTTCGGCGAGCGTCAGCATGTGCAGGGTGTCGATCGAGAACCCGGGGTTACCCGACTGCGCGCGACTCAGCGTCCCCTGGATGCGCCAGGCACGATTGATCGCTTCGTGCACGCCCGCCCGTTCACCGAGCGCGCCCAGGGTACGGGCCTCTATCGCCGCGGCGCGGCTGGCGGCCGGCGAGCCCGCACCGACGTGGGACGTGGCGGCGCGGGCCAGCGCGAGGGCGGAGGTCAGGCGGCCGGACTTGCGGGCCAGGGAGCTCTGCCACAGCCGAACCCAGCACTGAAGTGTCCGGTCCCGCGCCTCCTCGGCGTGGCCGAACGCCTCGGCGAACGCGGCCGTCGSCCCGGGGATATCACCGAGGTCGTGGCGGGTGGTGGCCCACAGGGCGGCCAGGCGGCCGGCGGCGCGGTGCAGGCGGGCGTCGACGGCGGTCGGGTGCCCGCCCTCGGCGAGCAGGGAGCGGACGGCCGGCAGATGCCGGCGTAGGTACACGCTCGTCGCGCCGATCGGAGTCCGCTCGTACGCCCCGGTGATCTGCTCGATGCGGACGTCGATGTGGTTCAGGACGTCCTCGGACGCGATCACTCTCGGGATCACTCGCCCGCTCCGGACCATGAACAGCCCGGGTGGCAGGGATGCCCCCGCCGCCAGCCGGAGGAACCGCCGTCGATCGGACTCGTCGCCCATGCCGCACCTGCGCTTCGGGATGTCGCCCGCCTCCCATGACCATGATCCGTCCGTGGGCAGTCGAGAAACGGGTCATCGTCCATGGTCACGCCCCGTCTTCCATGATCATGCCCCGTCTGCCGGTCCGACTGCACACTCGCTGGACGCTAGCCGGGGCGGCCGCCCGCCGGAAGCGGAAACACCCAGCACAACGTGGTCTCCCGCGGCCTGCGGGCCACGGCCCACGGCGTCCCACGGCGGCACCGGTCGACCCGGCGCAGGTCACTAGCCGTGACTTTTGCACCGGCGGAGCCTCAGTGCGGTCGTGGCAGCCGCCCGCCGGCAGCCGGCCGCGACGGGCGAGGTCGGYGGTGATGTGGGTGAGGTTCGCCGCGTTGTGCAACCGCCAGCGTTCCCAGCCGGGAGTGCCCTTGCGCACCCGCTCCGGCCGGACGTCCGCGGCGTCGGTAACGGTCTCGAAGGGTTTCTGCTCGTGCGGCCGCACGTCCGTGACGTGGCTCAGCCCCTGCGGTGGGGTGCCGACGAAGCCGCAGCGCAGGATGCGGATGGYGGCGAGCAGCCGGTCCACGAGGGCCGGCTCGCAGAGCACATCGTCGTCGAGGTAGAGCACATATCGGCCGCGGGACGCGTCGAGCAGGAACTGGCGCTGCTCCGCCATGCCCCGCCACATCCGCCCCCGGTGCACCTCGACGGCGCCGCCCCGCGGTGTAGTAGCTGGTGGACATCCGTACCCCAGGCCGCGTCAGTGTCGGCCAGAGGCCATCCGGGATCCGGACCAGATTGGTGAAGATCTCCACCGTCATGCCGGTGTCGAGCGCCCGGCCGACAAACTCGGGCAGCGCCGGGTGCAACGTCGGCTCACCGCCGATCATCGACACCAGGCGGACCCCGAGCTCGGCGGCAGCGTCGATGACCTCCGCCCAGTCGGCCGCGGTCATCGGCCCGTGCCCGCCGGCCGGGCCCGAGTCGGCGTAGCAGTGGGAACAGGAAAGCTGGCAGCRGCCGGTGAGCTCCAGCGACAGCCGGTCGATCGGCGGTGGGGCAAGGGTGGTGGTCACTTGTTCTCCTTGCGGGTGGATGCGGTGGGGATCAGTGGGCGGTGAGGGCTCGCGGGGGATGGAGCTCGCCGCCCTGGTGGAGGGCGGCGCGCTGCGTGAGCTGGTCGGGGGTGAGGGCCTTCATCCCGTGGTAGGTGCCGGCGACCTGGGCGCGGGCGAGTTCGAGCGCGAGCGCCGCCCACTGGACGAGCTGGCGGTCGATCTCCTCCATCTGCTCGGTCGCGGGCAGCGTGCCGCCGTACAGGAGGTGGTGGACGAGCGCGACGGTCCGCGCCATCTGGCGGACGTTGGTGTCGGCGGTGCCCTGGTAGCGGGTGCACTCCTCGGTGAGGATCTTCACCTGCTCGTCGCTGAGGTTCAGGGCCTCGCGGTGCTCGACGTCCTGGCCGAACAGTCGGCCTGCTCGGAGCCGCTGCCGTTGCCGCCCAGATCTCCGGACGGATCGCGGCCGCCGCCGCCATCGCCCCCCGACGCTGCGGGAGATCGAGGCGAACATCAACCGCATCGCCCGCGCCTACATCGTCACCCCGCCGGCCGAGCTCGCCGCCGAAGCCGAACGGGAGTGGATGGCCGTCGAGCAGATGCTCGATCGCCGGGTGCGAGGGAAGACCCGGACCACGTTGGACCTCCGCGCCGGCCAGTACGCGATCTATCTCGCGTTGACCGCCAACGACCTCGGCGCGCAGGAGGATTCCGACACCTATCTCGATCTTGCCGGTCAGCACGCCCAGGAAGCCGGCGACCGGCTCCTGTCCGACTGCGTCGCCGCGGTCGGACAGCTCGTTCGCCTACTTCCGGAATGATCCGCATCGCGCGCGGAGCGTGGCCGCGGAGCGGCGCCGTGACGCGCACCCCTACGCGCGGCCCATGCTGGCCGCCTGCGAATCGCGGTCCGCCGCCCGCGGGGGCGACGAGTCGACCGCGCGAGCCGCGCTAGACGACATGTGGGACCACCTGTGGAACGGACCCGTCATGCCCGGTGAGGTCCGCATCGATGAAGGCCAGGCCGTGGCTCAGACAGCGGCGATCCTCGCCACCCTGCGGGACCCGGCCTCCGAGAAGTTCGCGCAGCGCGCCGTCGACGCCTACCTCGGAAGCGGCCGGTCGGCGAACCTCGGCGGCTCCTACAACGCCCTCGCCCGCAGCTACCTGCACCGGGCCGAACCGGACCCGGAACGGGCCACCGCTGCGACGCGCAGTGCGTTGGAGGCGGTCGGAGACCAGCGGACTTCGTGGGTCGTCGGACCAGCCGCGAAGACCTGGCGCACCCTGGATGCCCGCTGGGGAACGATGCCGGCGGTCCGGGAACTCGGCGAACCGGTCGCGGCAGCGCAACGCCCGGCACTGACGTCCGGAACGAACGTCTGAGCCGCGCCTTTCTGCATGCCTACCGCGTGCTCCGCGGCCATAGGGACCGCGGCGGCGCCCGTTCTGCCCATAGCGGGCGGGCAGCGTCACGGCGTCGGTGTGCGACGCGCAGATGCAGTAACGGATCCCGAGGCCGCAGATCTGGCCGCGAGGGTCGTCGGTGGCCAGATGTCCGCAAATGCCGCCGCGCGGGAAATGGGCTGGCGGCACCCGCGGATCGTCGTCTCCTCGCCTACCGCGGTCGCTGCCGCTCTCCGTAAGCACATGTCCCGCGATGACCTAGCGCGCCTGATCGCGATCCTCCAGGAAGGCAACAGCCATGGATGACCTGTACGCCCGCGCCGGGCTGATCCGTCACAAGGTCAACGTGTTCGCTGCGATGGACACGGACGGGAAGGCGTATTCGCCGCTCCGTCCCGAACCGGAATCCGGCCCGGAACCCGCAGCCCCGGCCCCCAATCGCGTGATCTCAGTCACATAGCGGGTCAATCAATAGAAGATCATAGATCTTGATGTTTCAAGATCAATAATTTGCCGTAGCCGGATGATCGTCGATATGAACGGATGTGGGTCGCCCTCGGTCGGTCCGCTCCACAAGGGAGTGGTCTGGCTAAAGGGAGGAACCCCGTGTTTCTGATCGTTCTGATGACCGCGGTACCCGAGGCGCTGTACCGCGGTGTCTGGCTGCTGGGGCTGATCGTGGTGCTTCGCGGCGCGACTCCGGCGGAGCGGGAAGCCCTCCTCAGAGCCTACGGACSGGCATATCCAGCACCGCGAGCTCAGAGAGTGTCACGGCAGCGGTGACCGTCAGCCGGCGCGGTGTCCAGCGAGGGCGTAGGCGGGGTGCCGGGCGCGGTTGTACCGCTGAGTGGTGCGCGGGTMGGCGTGGCCGGCGGCGTCCTGGACGTCGTGCAGGGGCAGGTCGGATCGCCACGTTGCGGAGCGGGTGGTTCCTGCGGAGGTCGGTCTGCCGGGTGTACCGGTCGAGCGCGGTCGACGTTGGAGACCACCGGCCTCCCTCCGCGATCGCCGCGCGGGGCGCGCCTGCGGACGCTGTCCGAGCGCACGTTCACCTGCCAGTCCTGCGGACTGGTACTCGACCGCGACCACAACGCCGCAATCAACCTGSACAACCTCGTCGCCGCCAGTGCGTCGGAGACGGTAAACGCCCGTGGAGACGACCGTAAGACCCGCGCAAGCGGGCAGGTGGCTAAGAAGCGGGAACCGAGCGCGGCTTCGGCCGATCAGACTCGGGGCGCCTCGCCGAGAGGCAAGGCGGCATGAGAGCACCATTGGACGCTCACATGCAACGGTGTCGACATCACGCTGGTGTCCAAGCGGCACGGGCACAGCTCCACCGCGATCACCGGCAACCTCTACGTCCACCTGATGCGGTCGTCCGGCCAGCGGGCCGCCGAGGCGGTGGCTACCGCGGTGCCCCGCACACGCCGGACTCTCACGGGACTCTCACAACGATCATCGGAGGATGGTGACCCTGTGTCCGACCCGGAATCCGCCCAGGTCAGGAGCCTTGATCATAATTGCCGGAATACAGCGAAACGGCGGAGGATGCGAGATTCGAACTCGCGAGGGGTTGCCMCCAACACGCTTTCCAAGCGTGCGCCCTAGGCCACTAGGCGAATCCTCCGTGGATGAGACTATCTGATCGTTGCGGGGCCGGGCGCCGGGCCTGCCGCCGTGCCGCCCGGCAGACCTCGGAATTCATGATCGTCCATCACGGGCTAGACTGCACAGCAGACCCCTCGTGCGGCGTTACCCTCGTGAACCCCCCCAGGGCCGGAAGGCAGCAAGGGTAAGCGGGCTCTGGCGGGTGTGCGGGGGGTCCTCTCGTTTCGCCGATCGTCTCGTCGAGCACGCGGAGCAGGTCAGTGAGCACAGCGTTGTACAACCGCTACCGTCCCGCGACGTTCGCTCAGGTCGTCGGCCAGGAGCACGTGACCGACGCGCTGCGCAAGGCCCTGCGCACCGGTCGGCTGCACCACGCCTATCTCTTCAGCGGCCCCCGGGGCTGCGGCAAGACCTCCTCCGCCCGGATCCTCGCCGCCTCGCTGAACTGCGTCCAGGGCCCGACCCCTGAACCCTGCGGGGTGTGCGACGAGTGCGTGGGCATCCGGACGGGCGCCTCGATGGACGTCACGGAGATCGACGCCGCGTCGCACGGTCTCGTTGACGACGCCCGKGACCTGCGCGAGCGGGCGTTCTTCGCCCCTGCGTCGGCCCGGTTCAAGGTCTTCGTGGTGGACGAGGCGCACATGGTGACCGCGGCGGCGTTCAACGCGCTGCTGAAGGTCGTCGAGGAGCCCCCGCCGTACCTCAAGTTCGTCTTCGCCACCACCGAACCGGACAAGGTCATCCCGACCATCCGGTCCCGGACGCACCACTATGCCTTCCGGCTGGTTCCGCCGGGCGTGCTGCGCGAACATCTGGCGTCGGTCTGCGCCCGGGAGGGGGTCGTCGTCGATCCAGCCGTGTTGCCGCTGATCGTGCGGGCGGGCGCCGGATCGGTTCGCGACTCGCTGTCCGTTCTCGACCAGCTGCTGGCCGGCRCGGACGACGACGGCCTGCGCTACGACCGGGCGGTGGCGCTGCTCGGCATGACCRACGGCGTCTTGCTGGACGAGACCGTCGACGCGCTGGCCGACCGCGACGGCGCGGCCCTGTTCACCGTGGTCGACAAGGTCGTCTCCGCCGGTCACGACCCGCGCCGGTTCGCGACCGATCTCCTCGACCGGTTCCGCGACCTGATCGTGATGGCGGCCGTTCCGGACGCGGACGCCCGCGGCCTGCTGGAATCCTTCTCCCCCGACCAGATCGACCGGATGCGGGCGCAGACCACCCGGATGGGCCCCGCCGAGCTGYCCCGGACGGCGGACGTCCTGCACAACGGCCTGGTCGAGATGCGGGGGACGGCGAGCCCACGGCTGATACTGGAACTGATCATGGCCCGTGCGTTGCTGCCCACGGCGTCGACCGACCCGGCCGYGCTGCTCACCCGGTTGGAGCGGCTGGAACGGCGGGCCGTGCTCGGCGGGGAAGAACCGGAGCCGGGCCCCCCGGCCCCGCTGCCGGTCGGCCGGGCTCCCGCGCCGGTCCACCCGCCCGCCGCGGACCCGGAGCCCATGCCGCTGGCAGTCCGGGCATCCGCTCGGACCGGACCGGTGTCTCGACCGGCGGCGGGCCCCCAGCCTGGTTCGCCGGGTCCCGCGTTCACGTCGGGTGATCGCCCCTCGGGCCCGGCAGGTGTTCCGGGCACGGCCGGCACGCCCGGGACCGGGCGGATCGACGCCGCCGGCCTGCGGATGCTGTGGGACGAGCTTCTCGCGCTCGCCGGCCGCCACAGCCGGAAGACGCATGCGATCCTGAAGGATCACGCGACCGTTGCCGACGTTCGGGGCGACGAGGTCGTGCTGGCCTTCGCCACCCCGACGATGGGCCGGATGTTCGGGCAGGGGAACAACGCCGAGCTGTTCTGTACGGTGCTGGCGGAGAGACTCGGCGGGACCTGGCGGGTCACCGTCGCTCCCGCGGGCGGATCTGGTCGCGGCAGCGGGCGGCCCGCAGCGGGTCCCGGTCCGGGCGGCGGTGGCTACTCCGGCCCGCCCGGTCCCTCCAAGGCCTCGGGGTTCGCCGGCTCGGGCGGAGCCCCCGGGCCCACCGGCCAGGCGGGAGCATCCCGCTCACCGGCACCAGCACCGGCGCCGGCACGGGCCGCCGGCCCGGCAGGACAATCCTCCGGCCCCTCCTGGGGCCCGCGGCTGGATCCGCCCGTCGGCGCCGAGAACCGCGCCGTCTCGCCGGGATCCCCCCGAGCCATGCCCGGCCAGATGCGCGGACCGGCGGGGTTGTCCCCCGACACCGGGAACGGCTACGGCGGCTCCACCGACGGAACCGAAGGCGGCACGACAGACCCCGGCCGCGGCCCGGACGGCTACGGCGACCCCCGCGAACACGGCGACCCCCGCGAACACGGCGACCCCCGCGAACACGGCGACTCCCACGGCGCCGGGCACGGTTCCACCGGCCCGGGCCCCGGCCCCGAGGGCGGCCCCGGCCCCGAGGGCGACAGGCCCTGGTCCGCCACGGGCCGGGACGGCTCGTCGCCCGGACCGGCGAACGGGGTCGCCGCCGCTGCCAGCGCACCTCCCGCCGGGGAGGAGCCGGGTCCGCGGCGCGAGGACGAGCCGTCCCTCGACGACGAGGCCGTCCCGTCCGGTCCCGGCGGGGCCCGCGGGGGCGAGGAGGCCGCCGTGTCCCTGCTACGGAGCGGACTGGGTGCCACGATCATCGAACAGATCTCGTCCGGCTGATCTCGTCCGGCTGAAGGAACAGATCTCGTCCGGTTGAAGGAGACGTAGGCTCATCGACATGTCTAACCCACAGAACCGCGCCGGGAGTGGGGCCTCCGCCGGGGGCGGGGCGCTGGGGCAGCTCTTCGAACAGGCGCAGAAGATGCAGGCCGCGATCCTCGCCACCCAGGAGGACCTCGCCACCGCCCGGGTGGACGGGACGGCCGGCGGCGGCCTGGTCCGCGCCACCGTCAACGGCGGCGGGGAACTGGTCGATCTGACGATCAGCCCCGAGGCGGTCGACCCCGAGGACACTGAGACGCTCGCGGATCTGATCCTCGCGGCGGTCCGTGACGCGACCACGAATGCCCACAAGCTCGCCGCCGACCGGATGGACGCGATCACCGGTGGCCTCGGCGCGGGCGRCCCGGCAGGTCCGGGTGGCGCCGACGGACTCGGTGGACTCGGTGGACTCGGTGGACTCGGTGGCCTGCTGTCCGGTGGCGGCCTCGGAGGCCCCCCTCCGGGTGGCCCGGGCCTTCCCGGGCTCGGCTGACAACCGGCGGCACCGGTGTACGAGGGCATCGTCCAGGATCTGATCGACGAGCTCGGGCGGCTGCCCGGCATCGGTCCCAAAAGTGCCCAGCGGATCGCGTTTCATCTGCTGGCCGCCGACCCCGTGGACGTCCGCAGGCTGGCCACCGCCCTGACCGAGGTCAAGGAGAAGGTCCAGTTCTGTCGGAGTTGCTTCAACGTGGCGCAGTCGGAACTGTGTCGGATCTGCTCCGATCCCCGCCGCGATCCGAGCTCGATCTGTGTGGTCGAGGAACCCAAGGACGTCGTGGCGATCGAACGCACCCGCGAGTTCCGGGGGCGGTACCACGTGCTCGGGGGCGCGATCAATCCCATCGGCGGTGTCGGTCCCGACGACCTGCACATCCGGGAACTCGTCGCCYGCCTGGCGGACGGCACGGTGACCGAACTGATCCTCGCCACCGATCCGAATACCGAGGGTGAGGTCACCGCATCCTACCTGGCCCGGCAGATCGCTCCGATGGGCCTGAAGGTCACCCGCCTCGCCAGCGGCCTGCCCATGGGCGGTGACCTCGAATGGGCGGACGAAGTGACCCTGGGACGCGCCTTCGAGGGACGCCGCGTCGTCAGCGCCTGACACCCCGGCCTGCTGTCACCCGGTCCCACCCCGAAGCCACCCGGCTCCACCGGTCCGCCACCGGGTCCGCCGGTCCGCCACCGGGTCCGCCGGGGCCRCTGCAGCCGCTAGAACCCCAGGATGGGGGCATAAGCCGAGCTGGGAATCGAGGCCAGGGCCAGCAGGACCACGCTGACGTCAAGGTGGTCGGCCTCGGCACTGAACACGGCGTGTAATCCTCTGGTGCGGTAGATCCGTACCTCGGGATCCCGGACGACCTGTACTCCGAAGACGTTCGTCGCCCGTAGCCACCAGACCCGCCCGGCCGCCCGGACCCTGACCTGACGGGCGTCCCGGCGCAGCCCGGTCGTGAGCCGGGCGAGTCGGGTGGCMGGCAGGCAGGGCTGATCCAGATAGCCGATGATGTCCCGGTCGGAGCCGTGCACCACCAGCCGGACCGGCCGGGCCGCCGAACCCGGCTCGACGAGGTCGGCCTCCGCCGCGATCTCCCGGTCCCGCGGATACATCTCGGCCGCCCAGATCCCCTCACCGTGCAGGACCCGTTTACCCTGCGGGCCAGCCCCCGGATGGCCGCGGGGCACCATGCCGCCGATGATCCGCCCGGCCCCTTCCAGCCGCCACGCGACGGAGACGACCACCCCCGACGGCACCGGCGTGGCCAGGTCGCAGACGGCTGGTAGGTGGCACATGCGTAGATCACGGACGCGCCTATCCATCCACACCGCTCAGGTCTCCAGCGCCGCGGTGCCCCGGACCCACGCCGCCGCGGTGCCCCGGACCGCCCGGCGAACCGCCATCCTCACCGGAGGACATCCCGGTAGCTTCCCGCACCAACGCCACCCAAACCTCAAAATTGATCACTCTGAGTTATCTCCTTCACGCTACAGCAGCCCTTCATCCATGGATTGCCGCCGAGTCGCTCCGCTACGCGCCCAGATGCTACGAGGCGCGCCGATCTACCCATGATGCGCATTCGCCCGAGCATCTGCGCGGGCATTCGACGAATTCGTCGGCTCGCGCGTCGGCGTGGGAATCGGCCGGAGCATCGACGAACGCATCGAGACGGGCGGCAGCAAGAGCATCCAGAGAAAGGTGGGACGGCGTCCGCGCGCACCTTCGCGCGAGCATCGGACACCCGGATCCGATCCCGGGAGCGGTGGTACCCGCGCCCCCAAACACGGAGACCACCGGGCGACCACTGATGGTGACCACCGGAAGGCCCCACCATCACCCCGCGGTACGCATCCTCCAATCGGGACGTCAGGGTAGGGGGTACCCGGCGAACGCTCTGCCGTCCGTCTGCCACCAGGAGGTCCTGAAGCATGATCATCAGTTCACATGTCGGGGCGGGCGCTTTCGTGGGCATGGCGATCCGGCACCCGGTGTCCGCCCTCGCCGCCGGCTTCGTCTCACACCTGGTCATGGACGYGTTGCCCCACTGGGGAACGGGTCCGAACACCGAGCCGGAATGGTTGCCGATCGCACGCAAGGACGGCGTGGCGGGACTCGCGGCCATGGCCTTGTTGACGGCGTCCGCCCCCGCCGGGCGCCGACTCGCCGTCCTCGCCGGCATGACCGGTGCCTGCCTACCGGACACCGACAAGGTGGGCCGGTACTTCGTCGGGGTGAGTCCCTGGCCGAGCCGGTTCGACMGTTTCCACGAAGCGATCCAGAACGAGGCCCGACACCGCCTGCCGCGCGAGATTGCGACGGCCGCCGTACTGACCACCGCGGGCACCCTGCTCCTGCGCCGACTCGCGACCCRCGGCGACTGAACGCGGAAGCTCAGCGCGCATCCCCCGGCAAGGTCGCCAAACCTCCGGGCCCTTCCGGATCCCGGGCCCTTCCGGATCTACGAACCAGATCCGGAAGGGCCGGCATCGGCAGGAAGGCCCGGCACCGACAGGACAGGCAAAACGGTCAGGGCAGCAGCACGGCCGCGCCGGTGACCCGGTCGGCGGCGAGGTCGGCGAGGGCCCGGTCGGCCGCGGACAGCGGGTAGGGCGACACGGTCACCGCGAGCCGGTGCTCGGCGGCGATCGCCAGGAACTCCTCACCGTCGGCGCGAGTGTTGGCGGTCGTGCTGCGTACGGACCGTTCCTGGAACAGATGGTCGGAGTAAACGAGCGGCGGGATGTCGCTGAGGTGGATGCCCGCGATGGACAGCGTGCCGCCACGGTCGAGCGCGGCGAGCGCCACCGGCACCAGGTCACCCACCGGGGCGAAGAGCACGGCCGCGTCCAGCGGCTCGGGCGGTGCGGCATACGCCTCGCCCGCCGAGGCGGCGCCGAGTTCCAGAGCAAGCTCGCGGGCCCGCGCCGAGCGCGTCATCACGTGGACGGTGGCGCCCTGTGCGATCGCCACCTGGGCGGCGAGATGGGCGGACGCGCCGAACCCGTAGATGCCGAGCCTCCCGCCGGGCGGCAGCTCCGCCCGGCGCAGCGCCCGGTAGCCGACGATGCCGGCGCACAGCAGCGGGGCAAGCTCCGCATCGCTGTAGCCGTCGGGCAGCCGGTAGGCATAGTCGGCGCGCACGCAGGCGTACTCGGCGTATCCGCCGTCGACATCCCATCCGGTGTAGGTCGAGGCCGGGCAGAGGTTCTCCGCTCCGCGCCGACAGTACCCGCAGGTCCCGTCGGTCGAGGCCAGCCAGGCGATGCCCAGCCGGTCCCCGGTGCGCACGCCGCTCACCCCCTCGCCAACCGCGTCGACCCGTCCGACGACCTCATGTCCGGGCACGGTGCGCGGTCGGTGCGGCGGGAGATCACCCTCGGCGAGGTGCAGATCGGTACGGCAGACTCCGCAGGCGTCGACGTGGACCCGAACCTGGCCCGGCCCTGGCCGGGGCACGGGCAGCTCGGCCGGGCGCAGCGGGCGGGTGCTCATCGGCCCGGGAGCGACTACTTGCCAGGCACGCATCCGCTCGGGTAGCTCAGATGTTGACGCCATGATCACGAGCCAGACCACCAAGGTCATTGTGGCCCTGGCCGACGGCGCGGAACTTCCAGTCGGCGCCGTTGCGGTAGACCTCACCGAAGATGACGACGGTTTCGGTGGAGTAGTCCTCGGACAAATCGTAGCGGACCAGCTCGTTTCCGCCCTGGTCGACCACGCGGATGTAGGCGTTGCGCACCTGGCCGAAGTTCTGGTTCCGGTTCACCGCGTCGTAGATGGAAACCGGAACGATAATCCGGTCAATGTCGACTGGAACCAGTGCAAGGTTGATGATAACGGACTCGTCGTCCCCCTCTCCCTGTCYGGTCAGGTTGTCACCGGTGAGCGTGATCGCCCCCTCGGGGGACGCGAGGTTGTTGAAGAAGACGAAGTAGCCGTCGTTGAGGACCTTGCCGTCCGCCCGGACGCCGATKGCAGAGGCGTCCAGGTCGAAATCGGTCCCGGTGGTCGTGCGGGCGTCCCATCCGAGCCCGACGTTCAACGCGGTGAGCTGGGGGGTGCCGGCCTCGGCGGCCTGCTTCGTGAGGCTGACGTTGCCGCCCTTGGCAAGGCTGACTGCCATTGAGGATCGTCCTTCCTGAGCTGGTCCTCGGCGTCGGGGACCATCGCGTGGACCGCGTGCGTCGCAGTCGGTCATACGGGTGAGCCGGTCGTACGGGTGAGTCGGTCATACGGGTGAGCCGGTCGTGCGGATGTCATCACCCTGGCACACCGGAAGGAATACGCCCAGCACCCCGTCGCCGGGGCGACATCGTCCCGGCGGCGGAAAAGGGACACCGGACCAGATCCGGGCAAGGCCGCCGAGCAAGGGCGACGGGCGGCCGCGCTCGGTCAGCGGCCGCGCTCGGTAACCTGGCTGCCATGGCGCTCTTGGTCGCGAAGTTCGGTGGGTCCTCCGTTGCCGACGCGGACCGCATCAAACGAGTCGCTGAGCGAATCGTGGAGAACCGGCGGGCCGGCAACGACGTCGTCGTGGTGGTCAGCGCGATGGGTGACACCACCGACGAACTTCTCGATCTGGCCGAACAGGTCTCGCCGCTTCCGCCCGCCCGGGAGCTCGACATGCTGCTCACCGCCGGTGAGCGAATCTCGATGGCGCTGCTGGCCATGGCGATCACCACCCTCGGCGCCGAAGCCCGCTCGTTCACCGGCTCCCAGGCCGGAGTCATCACCGACTCGGTGCACGGCAAGGCGCGCATCATCGACGTTACCCCCGGGCGGATCCGCGCCGCCCTGGACTCCGGCGCCATCGCGATCGTCGCGGGCTTCCAGGGTGTGAGCCAGGACACGAAGGACATCACCACGCTCGGTCGAGGCGGCTCGGACACGACCGCGGTGGCGCTCGCTGCCGCGCTGGGAGCGGACGCCTGCGAGATCTACACCGATGTAGACGGCGTGTTCACCGCCGACCCGCGCATCGTCCCCGACGCCCGCCGCATCGACACGATCTCTTATGAGGAGATGCTGGAGATGGCGGCGTGCGGCGCGAAGGTCCTCATGCTGAGGTGCGTCGAGTACGCCCGCCGTTACAGCGTCCCCGTGCATGTCCGATCGTCCTTCTCTGCGAAGCCGGGCACGTGGGTCACCGAGATTCCGGAGGAACAGCTCGTGGAACAGGCCATCATCCGTGGGGTCGCGCACGACCTCAGCGAGGCGAAGGTGACGGTCGTCGGATGCCCGGACAAGCCCGGGGTGGCGGCGGCGGTGTTCCGGGCCGTGGCGGACACCGACGTCAACCTGGACATGATCGTTCAGGTCGGCTCGGTCGCCGGGTCGGGGCGGACGGATATCTCGTTCACCCTGCCCAAGGCGGATGGACGTACCGCGCTCACCGCGCTCACGAAGGTCCAAAGCGAGATCGGCTTCGAGCGCACCCTCTACGACGACCACATCGGCAAGCTGTCGCTGATCGGCGCGGGGATGAAGTCGCACCCGGGGGTGTCCGCCCGGTTCTTCGGCTCCCTCGCCGACGCGGGGGTCAACGTCGAGATCATCTCCACCTCTGAGATTCGCATCTCAGTAGTGGTGCGCGACACCGACCTCCCGCTCGCCGTGCGGGCCGTGCACGGCGCCTTCGACCTGGGTGACCCGAACGGCGGGGCGATCGTGTACGCGGGAACCGGACGATGACGTTGGCGACGTCGTGGGTCCTCGAGACGGCGGCACACCGCGGCAGCTGGACACGCCGCGGCAGCTGGACACGCCGCGGCGGCACAGTGGCGAATCAGGAGGATGGATCGTGACGAGCAACGAGGCGGGCCGGCGACCGACGCTCGCAGTGGTGGGGGCGACCGGCGCGGTCGGCACGGTGATGYTGTCGCTGMTCGACGAACGCCCCGGCATCTGGGGAGAGATCCGGCCGATCGCCTCGGCCCGATCCGCGGGACGGACGGTACGGGTGCGCGGCGCGGACGTCGTCGTCCAGGCCCTGGCACCGGAGGTCTTCGACGGCGTGGACGTGGCCGTGTTCGACGTTCCCGACGAGGTCTCCGCCCGGTGGGCACCGGTAGCGGCGGCCCACGGCGCGGTCGCGGTCGACAACTCCGGCGCGTTCCGGATGGACGCCGACGTGCCGCTGGTCGTGCCGGAGGTGAACGCCGACCAGATCCCCACGCGGCCGCGGGGCATCATCGCGAACCCGAACTGCACCACCCTGTCGATGATCGTTGCGGTCGGCGCTCTGCACCGGGCGTTTGGGCTGGAGTCGATGTTCGCGGCCTCCTACCAGGCCGCGAGCGGCGCCGGGCAGGCCGGCATCGACGCCCTCTACGACCAGCTCACCGTCGTCGGTGGCACCCGCGAGCTGGGGCGGACCGCCGGTGACGTGCGTAAGGCCATCGGTGAGGACGGCCTCGGCCCCTTCCCGGCGCCGCTGGCGCTCAACGTCGTGCCCTGGGCCGGTTCACTGAAGGACGGCGGCTGGTCCTCGGAAGAGTTCAAGGTCCGCAACGAGTCCCGCAAGATCCTGGGTATCCCGGATCTGCGGGTGTCGGCTACCTGTGTGCGGGTGCCGGTCATCACCACGCACGCGGTCGCGGTGCACGCCCGCTTCACCYGGCCGGTGACCGCGGACGAGGCGCGCACGGTGCTGCTGAACGCTCCCGGCGTCGCCGTCGTCGACGATCCGTCAGCCGGCGAGTTCCCGACCCCGGCCGACGTCGTCGGAACGGACCCGACCTGGGTCGGCCGAATCCGGCAGTCGCCGGACGACCCGCACGAGGTCGCGCTGTTCCTCTGCGGGGACAACCTGCGCAAGGGCGCCGCGTTGAACACCCTGCAGATCGCCGAACTTCTCGTGCAGGATTGGCTGTACCTTTAATCAGGCGTTAAGCTTTTGGCCGCGAACCAYGCCATCCGGGAACCGATGAACGCCCCGCGCTTTCCGGSCCGAGAAAACGATCGAGATCAGCCGGAAAAAACATACCTTCCACCGAACTGTCGGATATCGAACTGATCGAGAAGTMGAGAAGCGGTCAGCCCGCCCCAGGAGGACCCTTGGGCGGGCTGACCGTTGAAGTCTCTCGTGGCTCAGACGACGCGGACGGCGTCGGCCTGCGGACCCTTCTGACCCTGGGTCACCTGGAACTCGACCCGCTGGCCCTCCTCAAGTGCCTTGTAACCGTCCATCTGAATCGCGCTGTAGTGAACGAAGACGTCGGAACCGCCGCCGTCCACGGAGATGAAGCCGAAGCCCTTCTCCGAGTTGAACCACTTCACCGTGCCCTGAGCCACGTGCCGTTCTCCCTGCTGGTGCAGTCAGGACCCGCACCGCGCGGGCCCCGGGCCGAACATCAGGAAGCTGCAAGAGCCCCTGACGTTGTTYCGCCGCGCCTCGGTTGAGACGCGAACCGCCGAACTCCGGCCAGGGACGACGCTACACGGACGGAGGCCTTCGCGGGAGTCCTCCGGGCAAGGAAGTCCACTTCATACCCCGGTCACAGAACAACGCAGCAGGTCCGGCCGCCGGCAGCTCCACCCGTCCCGTCCCGCAATCCGTCGAGCTGACAGGGATTTCCCGAGCGCGCCGACCCGTGGCGGATGGTCGTGCGCCCGATGGCCCGGATGTGGCGCACGAATGGGTGACGCGGAGGAGGTAATCGGTCAGACCACGGCAGAGCCCACCCGGCACGGCCTCAGGTCAGCGGATCCAGCGACGGTGCCGGGCTGCCGAGATCGCGGGCCACGCATCGAAGAAGTCTCGTTCCGCCATGCGTGCCCGGCACTCCTCCAGGCCCAGCAGGACACCCAGAGTAAACGCGGTGGGGGCGCCCTGGGCCTGCGCTGCCGTCCCCCAGTCCCCCAGCAGCCTGCGCGCGATGGTGGCGTCCTGATGGGTTCCGAGCAGCTCCTGCGCGATCTGGGCCTGCTCGACCAGCCGCGCCGCGTCATTCCCGTACAGCGGTGCGACGGCTTCCGCCGCGTACCGTAACCGCTTGGCCTGCTTGCGGGCGGAATGCAGCAGTTCGTCCCGTTCCGAGCCGGCCTTCAGGGCRCTCGCGGCACGGACCTTCTTCGCCAGCTTCCGGTCGGCGCCGAGCAGCAGATCGGGGAGGGCCTTGCCGGCCGGACGGGCCGCCGCGGGGGTGAGCGGGCCCCGCAGTAGGGTGAGCAGGTTGGAGACGAGCGCGAAGTACCGGTCACTGCGCAACATGGCCAACGCCTCCGCCCGGCCGTTGGCCGTGCCGGCGCCGAGGTGCGCGGTGACCGTCTTGCGCACGGGCCCCGCGACCAGCTCGGTGGGCAGCTCCGCCAGGCGGGTCTCGAAATAGGCGGCCTGGACCTCGGCGTCGCGGGCGCCGGAGAGCGCGCCGGCGAGGTCCCGCAGCTCGCCGTCCAGGAAGAGCGCTCTCTCGGGCGGGAACAGCGGCGCGAACGTCCGCAGGGTGCTGCGGGCCCGACGGCAGGCGACGCGCATCTTGTGGACCGCCTCGGGCTCGTCGAGCCGCACCCGCGGATCGGCCGCGAGCAGGGCACGTGCCTGTTCGATCAGGTAGGCCCGTACCACCTCGCCCGCCGGCGTCCCGCGTCGTGGCTTGCGCGGCGGCGAAGGAACGTCCGGCCCGGGGCCGGCGGCCAGCGCCTCACCCAGGACCCGCGCGAGCTTCGAGGAGTCCGCCGCCGGGGTGGCGCCCGCGGCCGTGAGCAGACCGGCGACCTCGTCGAGCACCTCGGGCCCGCCGTTGACGAGTTCGACCTCGATCTCCCGCCAGCTGCTCAGTACCGTCGTCTCCCCCAGGGTCTGCGCGGAGACCTGGTCATCGACGACCTCGGCCAGGTCGACTCCGACCGTGTCCCGCAGTCGGYGCGCTGTCCGCAGTGTCCGCAGCCTGGCGACCGGCCGCGGCTCGGCGCCGCGCAGATGGACCGACACCAGATCGACGAACTCCGCGGGAGGGCTGTACCGCGGGCCCTCCGCCCCCACGCCCACGCCCACGCCCGCGTCGAGCGGGAGCTGGAGCTCGTCCCGCTCCCCCACCCGGACGGGCAGCTTGAGGTGCCATCCGGCGTCCGCCCCACCGGTCCGACGCCGTATCGTGATCTTGTTACGGGCCAATCGGAGATCGTCGCTGTCGTAGTAGACGGCCTCCAGGCTGACGGTCTTGCGGGTGCGCGCGGTGGCGACGCCCGCAACCTCCCCCAACTTCGGGAGCACAAAGGTCGGTTCGACCGAGAACTTGCGCTCGATCTCGCGGATTCCGTTGACCATCGGTCCTCCCCGACCAGCCGTACCGCGGCAGGCACTCGACGGCTATGCCTTCCGGCGCCCCATGGCCTTCCGGCGCCCCGAACCCGCCGACGTTGACGTCCTCGAACGATCCACCGCCTCCGCGATACACCGTTGAGATACGCATCGTATGCCCATCAGACGATCTCTATTTCCCCACCCGTAACCTTAGCGCGGCGCCGGGATCCAGGAGATCTTTCCGACCAACGCTACGTATCCGACGAACGCGACGGTGTCGATGAGTGCGTGGGCGATGACGAGCGGCAGCACCCGGCCGGTCCGCTGGAACATCCGGCCGAACAGCAGGCCCATCGCGAGGTTACCGGTGAACCCACCGAGCCCCTGGTAGAGGTGATAGGAACCGCGGAGCAGGGCGCTGGCCGCCAGCGCCCGGTTGGCCGCGACACCAAGTTCACGCAGCCGCACCAGCAGGTACCCGGTGACGATGACCTCCTCGGCGAGGCCGTTCTGCGCCGCGCTGAGGACCAGGACCGGTACACGCCACCACACGTCCGGCAGGCCCGAGGGCGCGACGGTGAGGTTCGCCCCGCTGTGCCACGCCAGCAGGTAGAGGCCCAGGCCGAGCCCGCCGACCCCGGCCGCGATCGCCGCTYCCCGGCCGGCGTCGCGACCGGTGTGCCGACCGTCCAGGCCGATCGCCCGCGGTCCGCCTCCGTGCCTCGTCAGCAGGTATACGGCGAGCAGCGCTGGCACCAGCCCGGTGACCAGGTCGGCGAGTTGGAGCGCAAGGTCGAGCCAAGGCCGTCCCGGCGCCGCCGAGGTGTTCAGCCGGGCCACCTGGGAACGGACGGGGCCCGGCCGGGTCAGCACCCCGACGTAGCGGATGACCGCGAACAGCGCCGAGGTGGCGAAGGAGACCCCGAGCACGAGCCAGACCTCGACGACGAGCTGCCGGCGGGTGAGCGACTCACCCGCGATGACCGGCGCCTGAGCGGGGGCAGAGGTCACGCGATGACCGTAGCCCACCGCCGCGGCGGGCCGGCCCGATCACTGCACCGGCCCGATCACTGCACCGGCCCGATCACTCCGCCGGTTCCGGCCGGGAGAACAGCCGGAACAGCATCATCAGGGACGGCACAAGCACCACCAGACCGCCGGCGATGGCGAACAGCATGGCCCGGATGTTCGTCGTCGGCGCCGCGGCCGTGTCCACCGTGGCCTGCCCGACCACCAGGTCCGGGTACTGGGCCACCGCCCAGCCCCAGAGCATCGCGCCGACGGCGAGACCGGCCGCGATGCGGGCGGCACCGAACTGCTCGCGCCAGAGCGCGACGAGGGCGCCGATCCCGCCGAGGGTGGACAGGGCTACCAGGGGAAGCGAGCGGTCCCTGAACCGGCCGGCGACCTGCGGGGCGTCCGCCCACAGCAGGGGCAGCAGGATCGCGGCGAGTGCACCGCAGAGCACGGCGCCGCCGATGGCCCGCCGGCGGAAGTCGGCCACCAGGTGCGCGGTGGCCGGGGAAGAGGCGGCGTCCCGGCAGAGGTAGACGGCGGCGAGGAAGGCCGTCGCGGCGACCGCGAAGGCCCCGCAGACGAGCCCGAACGGGCTGCGCACCGGCGCGAACGGGTCGTCGGTCGACAGATCACCGCTGGCCAGAGCCGCACCGGCCACCCCGAGCGCGAACGGGGCGATCGTCGAGGAGACCGCGAAGACGTGCCCCCACCAGTGGTCGGGACCGGCCCCACCCGCCCCGTAGGACCGGTACACGTACGCGGCGCCACGCAGCACGATGCCGACGAGGGCCACGGACAGCGGCACCTCCAGAGAGGAGCCGATCACCCCGTAGGCCTCGGGAAACCCGCTGAACATCGCCACCACGATGAAGATCAGCCAGACATGGTTGGCCTCCCACACCGGGCCGAGTGACGCCGAGATCAGTTTCCGCTGGTCGCCGGCGTGCCGTCCGCGTGCCAGTAGGTCCCACACCCCGCCACCAAAGTCCGCGCCACCGAGCAGCGCGTAGGCGGTGAGCCCTACCACCATGATGATCAGAAGGAGGTCAGCGCTGGTCATCAGTCTTCTCCCCGCCCGCCGAAACCGGTGGTGCCGTCGGATCCCGTTCCCGTTGTCTCACCCGGGTGCGCCGAACCGCGGGATCCCTCGGGACCGCCGCCGGTGCGCCGCCTGCCGGCCACCGGCGGTTCGACCGGCAGTTCGACCGGCAGTTCGACCGGCGGTTCAACCGCCGGTTCAACCGCCGCCGGTTCAACCGCCGCCGGTTCGGGTCGCGGCTTCGGGATGGATGGCGAATCGGAATCGGTTGTCCGTCCGGGCCTGGCCGGGCTCGCCTGCCCCGCGCCGTGGACGGCCGTGCGGTGGACGCCCGCGGCGGGCCGCCCGGACCGGATCTCCGCGACGGCCGGGCCGCCGGTGGCCATCCGGCGCAGGATGAGGATCAGCGCACCCGCGAGCCCCAGGTACAAGACCAGGGAGCCGGCGAACATCGGCGCGACCCCGTCGGCGCCCGTCACCGCGTCGTGAACCCGCATGTGACCGCCCACGATCCACGGTTGACGACCACCCTCGGTGACCTCCCAGCCGGCCATCATCGACAGCGCGGACGCCGGTCCCGTGGCCGCCGCGGCGAACAGCCACGGCCGTCCGGTGKGCAGCAGCGTCTTCTCGCCGCGACGGCGCCGGCGGACGACGGCGGCACCAGTCAGAGCGGACAGTCCGATCAGCGCGGAACCGAACCCGACCATCGTCGCGAACGACCCGTGCACCAGCAGGCCGTTCGGGCGCTCGTCCGGCGGCGCGGCGTCCAGACCGGTGATCACGTGATCTGTACTGAATCCCTCCATCAGCGAGAGCAGACCGGGGATCTCCAGCCCGTAGCGGACCTCGCCGCTCTTGTCGTCGTAGAACCCGCCGAGGGTCAGCGGCGCGTGCGACCTGGTGTGGTAAAGYCCTTCCATCGCGGCCAGCTTGAACGGCTGGTTGGCCCCGGCGATCCGGGCCGCCCAGTCCCCCACGATCAGCTGAAGCGGCGCACAGACCAGCACCACCGCCAGGCCGATCCGCAGCCCGCGCTGGTGGTAGGCGTCCCGGCGACCGCGCAGCATGCCGACCGCGTAAATGCTGGAGACGGCCCCGCCGGTGCACATCAGCGCGKCCAGCAGCATGTGGACCACCTGGGGCGGAGTCCCCGGGCTCAGAAAGGGCGCGAACGGCTCGGCGGCGACGACCTTGCCGTTCACCTCGGTGATCCCCCGTGGCACGTTCATCCAGGCGTTCACCGTGATGATGAACAACGTCGACAGGGTGCCGGAGATCGCGATCGGCCATAGCGTGAGCCAGTGCGCGCGCGGCGACAAGCGCTTCCAGCCGTACAGGTACATCCCGACAAAGATCGCCTCGGTGAAGAACGCGAAGCCCTCCAGGGAGAACGACAGTCCGAGCGCACTGCCGTACTTCGACATGAACGCGGGCCAGAGCAGGCCGAACTCGAACGAGAGCACCGTTCCCGAGACGGCCCCGACCGCGAACAGCACGGCGAATGYCCGCGACCACTTCTTCGTGAGCGCCAGCCAGGTCTCGTCACCGGTCCGCACCCAACGCCCCTCGGTGTAGATCAGCAGCCACGGCATGCCGACCCCGAACACGGCGAAACAGATGTGAAACGCGAGGGAGAACGCTGTCTGGGCGCGGGCAAGGTCGACGGCATCAGCGGCGAGAACCATGCGCACAGCTCCTTCGGTGGGCCGCGAGGGGAAAAATCGGCCGAGAGCCAACCGATCCTCTACGAGGCATAGAGGTTTCTACGGTATGTAGCCAATTCTCCTGGCGACGAGCAAAGCGCAGTGAGCTCGATGACATGGTCAAGACCGACGGCACTACCGACGGCGCTGTCGAGACGTGCGCCACGGTCGACGGCACGGGGCGGGACCGAAAGATACCTCCATTGCGGCCGTCATCCTGTTTGATGGATAGCCCGTTCGGCGGATAGCCCGTTCGGCGGATAGCCCGTTCGGCGGATAGCCCGTTCGGCGGATAGCCCGTTCGGCGGATAGCCCGTTCGGCGGATAGCCCGTTCGGCGGATAGCCCGTTCGGCGGATAGATAGTCCCCTAAGTCATGAAGATGTTTCCTTGTAAAGGAATTCGGGCCGCGTGAACGGCGGYGGATCAGTCAGCCGGCGGGTTCGCACTGGTCCGGAGCCGGGCGCCGATCGGGAGCCGGGAGGCAGATCGGGGGCTGGAAGGCCGGTTCCTCCCCGGTTCCTCCCCGACGGCCGGCACCGTTGCCGCGTGGCTGTGACGCAACAGGCCTCAACGAAGCACCCCGTTCGGTTCCACGAATGTTCTACGCCACGTAGGATTGGCACCATGGCGCGCCTGGGTGACCTCGAACGGTCGGTCATGGACGTGTTGTGGGCGAGCGACGACTGGCTGACCGCCCGCGAGGTCGCCGGCCGTCTCCAGCATGAACGCGATCTCGCGTACACCACCGTGCTGACCGTGCTCGAACGGTTGGAACGGAAGGGATTCGTGCGGCGTCAGCGTTCGGCGCGCGCGCATCGCTACGCGGCCAGCGACAGTCGCGAGGCCGTCGTGGCCGAGGCGATGATGGAGGCGCTCGGCACGGCGGACGATCGTGGTTCCGCCCTGGTCCGCTTCGTGGGGTCGGTGTCCGCGGAGGAGGCCGAGATCCTTCGCCGTGCCCTGGAACCCGTCGGTTCCGGGGCACCCGGCATCTTCGTGCCTGGCGGAGAGGCCCCGCGCGCCGAGGATCCGCAGGCCGAGGATCCGCACACGGAGGTCCGGCACGCCGAGGCCCGGCGCGGTCCGGCGATCGGAGACCCGCCCCGCGACGACCCGGAGCAGATCGTCACGGTAGCCACCGACCCGGATCGAACGGCCCAGATTCCGCCCGACCACCGGTAGCGTTAGCCGGGACATGACGACCGCGGCACTTCTCGCCCTGTTCGCGGGCGTGTTGGCCTGGCCGGTCCCACGCCTGCTGGCCGCCGCGCGCTGGCCCTACCGATGTCCACGGGCGGCGATCGTGCTCTGGCAGGCGGTCGGTCTGGCCGGCGGAGTGTCGGCGCTACTCGCGGCGATCGCGTTCACCGTCTCACCGCTGTCCGGCGACACCCCGACCGCCATCGTCGACCATCTCGACAACATCGCGGCCGGCGCGCCGCTGACGGGCCTGGGCCTGATCAACCTCATCGGCCTCGCTGTGGCGGCGGCCTTGGCCTCCCGGCTGTTCGGGGTGCTCGGCACCTCCAGCGCCGCCACCCTTCGCGAGCGTCACCGACACCGCGACCTGGTCGATCTGGCTGGCCGTCGGCATCGCCGGCATGAGACCTGCGTCCCGCCCGGCCATGCGTCCCATCATTCCGGCACAGCCGCGGACTCTGGTGCGGCCACCGACCCTGGCACAACCGCCGACGGYGGGGGCGCAACCGGCTGCTGCCTGTGCGAACACCGGGACCGGGCCGGCATTCTACTGCGTATCCTCGATCATCCCGTCGCGGTCGCCTACTGCGTGCCGGGGGTGCGRCACGCCCGGGTTGTGGTCTCCCGCGGGCTACTGAACACCCTCGACGCCACCGAACTGGACGCCGTGCTCGCCCACGAGGCGGCCCACGTCGCCGGTCGTCACGACCTCGTCATCCAGCCGTTCGTCGCGTGGGAGCGGACCTTCCCGTTCCTGGACCCGGCCAGGGAGGCGACCGCGGCCGTCTCGCTCCTCGTCGAGATGCTCGCCGACGACGCGGCGGCCCGGCAGACAAGCCGCCGATCGCTCGCGCGGGCCTTGGCCCGGCTGGGCGGGGCAAGGGCACCGGTCCCCGCCGGGGCGCTGGGGATCATCGATTCTCCGGCCGCTGTGCTGCCCGCACTCGGCTCCCACGAGCCTACGGCGGTCGGCGTCCGCGATTCCGGCCCGCCCGGCCCGGGCAACCCAGACGCCGGCGGGCCAGACCCCGGCGATGCGGCGCCCGGCGATGCGGCGCCCGGCCAGACACGACCGGTCGGCGGCGGCCCCCGGCGCGGCACGGCCAATCCGGTCATCTCGCGGATCACCCGGCTCCTCGACCCGCCGGAAGTGCCATGGTGGATGCCGCCGTGCGCCTACTTCGGGGCGATCATCGTGCTCGCCGCGCCCCCGCTTATTCTCCTAGTCGGCTGAGTGGAAGGCGATAATCTCTACTTTTTTTATTGACAAGCGGCGGAATGATATCTACTGTCAGCGTCATGAGCCGGCGCCCGCTTCTGGTCTGCCGTGCACACATTGACTTTCATCGCGTCGCGAGCGCGCTCTGTCACCCTTACCATCGATCCCGCTGATCATCAGGCCCCGTTCCGCCGACTGGCATCCGTCACCGTAAGCCCCCGGCGCCCGGTGACGGCACCTGCCGCCTCGTACCCGAGCCGGCCAACGGCCGCCGACCTGATGTCAGCGAAGGGTGGGCCCCTCCCTCCGGTCCACCGTCCCTGTGGTCAGCCGGGCCCCCGGTCCTGACTTTTCCGTGCGTTCCACCTGCCCTGTGTTTGCACGCCTTGCGCGTGCGCGGCGACGAGAGGCCCCGTCGGCCGCGTGGTCGCATCGCGAGGAGGTTCTCCGTGCCCGTACGCGACAAGGCGCCAGTACGCGACAAGATGTCGGCGCGGGAAACGCTGCCGGCGCAGGGAAGGCCGCGGGCCGCGGCGGGGGTCGTCTCCAGGCTTGGAGCCGGGAGAACCACTGCCGGCGGCCCAGGCAGCCCAGGCGGCTCCGGCGGCTCCGGCGCCCCCAGTGGTTACGGTGCCCCGGGCGGCCCCGCGGGCTCCGCGGCGGCGATCCTGCGGGCGGTCCTCGACCACGGTCCGGTCGCCCGCACCGCCATCGGGAGGGCAACAGGGCTCAGCCCGGCGGCGGTCTCCCGGCAGACAGCCGGGCTGATCTCCCTGGGTCTGCTCCGAGAGCTTCCCGCCTCCTCGCTGGCTCCCCGGGCCGGGCGGCCGCACGTGCCCCTGGACGTGGACACCGACCTTCATCTGGCCTGCGGGGTGCACATCGCCGTCCCGTTCGTCACCTTCAGCCTTGTCGACCTGCGTGGACAGGTGGTGACGCGGGAGCAGTTGCCGCGGGAGGGGGGYCCGGCGGACGTCCTTCGGATGATCGCCCGACATCTGCCCGAYTTCCTCGCCCGGCGCGCCCAGGGCAACCGTGTCCTCGGCCTCGGCGTCGTCACCGGCGGCCGGGTCGACCCCGACCTCGGCGTGGTGATCGAACACGAGCCCCTGGACTGGCATGACGTGCCGGTCCGGGAGGTGCTGGCGGCGGCCATGGGCATGCCGGTGCACGTCGACGGGCACGCCCGCGCCCTGGCCCAGGCGGAGATCCTCTTCGGCGACCCGCGCGCCCGGCGCAGCCTGCTGCAGCTGTTCGTCGGCAACGTGGTCGACGCCGCGTTCGCCACCGACGGATCGGTGCACATCGGACCGCATTCCGCTGCGGGCGGCATCGCTCACCTGCGGCTCGCCGACAGCGACGTCCCGTGCCGCTGCGGCCGGTCGGGCTGCGCGCAGGCGGCGCTGTCGGAACGGACCATGCTGCTGCGGGCGACCCAGGACGGGATCATCTCCCGTCCGGACCTGCAGGTGCTGCTGCACGCCGGGCTCGCCGGCGACCCGCGCGCGCTGTCGCTGTTGCGCGCCAGGCTCCGGCTGGTGGGTCGGATGATCAGCCTGCTCGTGGACATGATGGACCCGGAAATCGTCGTTCTCACCGAGGCCGCCGCGCTCTGCCTGCCGGATCTGTTGGTCGACCTGCACGAGGAGATCGCCGCGCACTCACGTGTGTGCACCGATCCCGAGCGGATGGTGCTGCCGAGCAGCTTCGGCATGAACGTGCTGGCCGTCGCGGCGGGAGCGACCGTCCTCGACGCGGTCCACCGCCGCCCGCACAGTCTGCCCGTCCCGCTGCCCGCCCCGATGCCGTCGCGGACACCATCACGGACACCGACAGTCGCCGCAGCCGCCCGCCGGAGGTATTAATTCCACCAGAACACAAAACGTTGACGGCCCGGAAGGGCGAGACCGAAGATTGACCGGTGAGCGACTCCAGGAACGGCGGTACGGGAAGATTTCCCGCAGCCAGCGCTCGTTGTCGCCGATGTTGCCGCCCGGCGTCACGTTCCGCTGTCCGTCGCGACAGAATCCGTAGTCGATCGCAATAGTGCCGATCACGATAGCGCAGGCGTTCCCGGCACTCCCCGAGAACGCGTCCCACCGGTCCGTCACCCGGAATTCCGGCTGCCCTCCCCGCCGTCTTCGCATCTTTTCCCAACCTCTGGAGGAACACAGGATGACAACCACGACCCCTCTTCTGGGACTCGACGTCCGCCCGCTTTCCGGCTATATCGGGGCCGAGATTCACGGAGTGGACCTGCGCGAGGACCTGGACGACGCGACCATCGCCGAGATCCGCTCCACGCTGCACCAGTGGAAGGTTGTCTTCTTCCCCGGCCAGAACATCGACCACGCCCAGCAGGTCGCCTTCGGCCGACGCTTCGGCAAGCTGACCCCGGCCCACCCGCACGAGGACGCGCCGCCGGCGGGCTTCCCGGAGATCCTGCCGATCGACAGCCGGCGGTACGCCAGGTTCTTCGGAACGAAGAAGAAGGTCACCTACGACAATGGCTGGCACACCGACGTCACCGCGCTGGTGAACCCGCCCGCCGCGTCGATCCTGCGGGCCGGCATCGTCCCGCCATACGGCGGCGACACTGCGTGGACCAACCTGGTCGCCGCCTACCAGGAGCTGCCCGAGCAGCTTCGGGACCTGGCCAACGGCCTGCGCGCCCGGCATAGCTTCGGAAACTTCCCCAGCGAGAGCGAGTACGGGCGGAAGGTCGCCGCAAACCCGCTGGTCGCGATCCACCCGGTGGTGCGCGTCCATCCGGAGACCGGCGAGCGGGCGCTGTTCGTCAGCCCGAGCTTCACCTCCAAGGACAGCGAGATCATCGGTTTCTCGCCGAAACAGAGCCGCCGGATCCTCGACCTGTTCTACGAGCAGATCTCCCGGCCCGAGTTCACGGTGCGGTTCAAGTGGAACCCCGGTGACATCGCCTTCTGGGACAACCGCGCGACCTCCCACCTCGGCCCGTCGGACCTGGGCCACCTCGACTTCGACCGGGTGCTGTACCGGGTGACCATCGAGGGCGACATTCCGGTCGGCGTCGACGGCAAGGAATCCGAACTGGTCGCCGGGGAACCGTTCCTCGGCTCCTGATCCGCTGTCCGCCGATATCCGCGGACACCACGAATACCGGAGCCGGCAATCCGCTGACAGCCGCGAGGGCCAAGTCCCTCGCGGCTGTCGGCACCCCGACCAACGATCCACCTCGAACGACAAGCCACCCCGAACGGCCACCGTCTGTCCGCCGGATCACGACCGAACGACCCGATAGGGAGATTTCCGATGCAGCATCGACGACCGCGCGGGCGGCGTCTTTCCCTCCTGGCCGCCGGACTTGCCGCAGCCGTCGCGGTGACCCTGGCCGCCTGTGGGAACGACGGCGGCAGCGGCAGCGCGGGTTCGGCCGCTACGGGTGGCCAGGTGACGCTGCGGATCGGCGACCAGGGCAAGTATTTGGAACTGCCGCTCACGCTCTCCGGCGAGGCGCGGGGCACTTCCTACGGGTTGAGCTGGAACACCTTCGCCGACGGTCCGCACATGAACGCCGCGTTCAGCGCGAGCAAGATCGACGTGGGCTTCATGGGCGATACACCGGTACTGTTCGCGAACGGGGCGCACGCCGGCGTGACCGCGGTCGCTGTCGCGGAGAACCCGGTGAACACCCAGACGATCATCGTCAAGGCCGGCTCCGGGATTCACAAGCCAGCCGACCTCAAGGGCAGGCGCATCGCCCTCACCCTCGGTACCTCCCTGCACGGTTATCTGCTCAACCAGCTCGCGTCCGCCGGTCTGAAGCAGAGCGACATCACCCCGGTGAACGTGCCCATCACGAGCCTCGGAGCGACACTCGCCTCCGGTCGGGTCGACGCCATCGTGTACGCCAAGCAGTACGTCGCCGCGGTCGGCCAGCAGGCTCCCGGTTCCTATGAGATCGAGACCAAGCCRCTCCCGGTCTTCTCGGTCGTGCTGGCATCGAAGAACACCCTCAAGGATCCGGCGAAGCGCAYGGCGGTGCAGGACTTCCTGATCCGCCTGTCCCGGGCATCCGCCTGGCCGAAGGCCCATGAGGACGAGTGGATCAAGAAGTACTACGTGGGCCAGCTCAAGCAGAACCCGCAGGCGGCGAGGARGTACTTCGACTCGCTGCCGCGGGCACTCTACAAGCCGGTCTCCGAAAGCTTCATCGAGAGCCAGCGCGTGCAGGCCCGACTGCTGATCGACGTCGACCAACTGCCGAAGACCCTGAACGTCAACGACGAGATCGACAAGGGTTTCAATGCCGAGCTGACCRCCGCGTTCACCAAGGCCTCGCTGRCCACCTGAACCTCAGGGCACCGGGACGTTCCATCCGAGGGGATGATAAACGTGAACGAACTCATCTTACCCGACGGCGTCATCGCTGACGGCCGGACCGAGGCCGGGCCGCGCGGCTCCGGCGGGCGCCGGTGGATTCCGCCGGAGGTCCGCCGGTTCACCGGTCCCGCGCTGTTGTTCGCCGCCTGGTGGACGGTCACGGGATTCGGCCTCGTCAGCGACCAGTCCTTGGCCTCCCCGGCCGCGGTGTTCGGCGCGGGACGGGAGCTGTGGAACAGCGGCGAGCTGCTGGACAGCCTCGGCATCTCGCTCTACCGGTGCGGGGTCGGCCTGATCCTCGGAGTCACCATCGGGCTGACTCTCGCGGTGATCGCCGGTTTCTTCCGCGCCGGCCAGGACGTCGTCGACTCCGCGATGAACTTCCTACGGACGATCCCCGTCATCGCGTTGCTGCCGCTCATCATCGTATGGATCGGCATCGGCGAGGAAGCAAAAATATTCCTGATTACCGTGGGGGTCTCCTTCCCCATCTATATGAACACCTACTCCGCCATCCGCGGGGTCGACATCAAACTGGTGGAGGCCGGCCAGACCTTCGGCCTCGGCCGGTTCGGGCTCATCCGGCGAGTCATCGTTCCCGGCGCGCTCCCGGGCTTCCTCGTCGGTCTGCGCTGGGCTCTGGGAGTCGCCTGGCTACTGCTGGTCTTCGCCGAGCAGGTCAACACCGACAAGGGCATCGGCTACCTGCTCAACAGCGCGCAGTCCTGGAATCGGACCGACATCATGGTCCTCTGCCTGGTCATCTACGGAATCCTGGGACTCGTCAGCGACGGAATGGTCCGCATCCTGGAAAGGACGCTGCTGTCATGGCGCCGCGGCTTCGACGGAACCTGAGCACCGACACCGACACCAACACCACGGCGGCGGCCACGGCCGTCGCCACCCTGGAGCGCCCGGCCACCGCCGACGCTCAGCACACCGCCGACGCTCAGCACACCGCCGACGCTCAGCACACCGCCGACGCTCAGCACACCGCCGACGCTCAGCACACCGCCGAAACCGCCGAAACCCGCGGTGCCGACGGCGCCGCCATCCGGATCCGCGGCCTGCGTCGCACCTTCGGGAATCACACGGTCCTCGACGGCCTCGACCTCACGGTCGCCTCCGGGGAGTTCGTCGCCCTGCTGGGCCGCAGCGGGTCAGGGAAGAGCACGCTGATCCGCATCCTCGGCGGCTTCGACGGCGGCATCTCCGGCGAGGTTCTGGCCACCCGGCAGCGTTCGGTCGTCTTCCAGGAGGCCCGGCTGCTTCCATGGACGCGGACCCTGGCCAACGTGACGATCGGTCTGTCCGGCCGCGACGTCGCCGAACGCGGACGGGTGGCGCTCGCAGAGGTCGGGCTGGCCGGGCGGGAACGGTCCTGGCCGGTGGCGCTGTCCGGTGGTGAGGCACAGCGGGTCGCGCTCGCCCGGGCGCTGGTTCGGGAGCCGGACCTTGTCATGCTCGACGAACCGTTCGGGGCCCTCGACGCCCTGACCCGGATCAGGATGCACGCCCTGCTCCAGCAGCTGTGCCGTCGCCACCGGCCGGCGGTACTGTTCGTCACGCACGACGTTGACGAGGCGATCCTGCTCGCGGAGCGGGTGCTTGTCCTCACCGAGGGACGGCTCTCCCTCGACGTTCCAGTCGATGTGGCGTCCCCTCGGCGACGGACCGACCCCGCCTTCGACCGGCTGCGTTCCACGCTGCTGGCCGAGCTCGGCGTCGACGAACTCGCCGAAGGCGATCATTGACCTGCCGCCGCCTCGCGGACGCGCAGCCCGTCCGCCGACGATGTGGGCACCCGTACCGGGGACGGCCTGCTYGGACTCCACCGCCTCCGCCTCGGCGGCTTCGGCATCCTCGGCCGCGTGCTCGGCTCGGATCGTCTCCCGCCGGGCACGTCTGGACGGATCAGTCATTGAGCCTTTCCGCGCAACGATCGATAGCTCTGCGTGAGCATCACGGACGGTAGGCGGTAGGGCGGTCCGAAGGGGGCGGTGCAAGAAGAAACGCGGGACCCCGGTAGAAGTCTGTTCCGACCAAAGACCAGCTTCAGGGAGTCCCGCGCGCGCCATGAGTGCGACATACACGGCCGTACTGCCGTTCCAGGACCACACGGTCGAGTTCGTCACCGGCCTGCTGGAAGCGGAACGTGTCCGCCGCGGCACCCGGAAGGGGACACGGAAGCTCACCAGTCGTGAGCAGGCGGTGCTCGTGCTGCGCTGGTTCGCCGACGCCACCCAGGTCGCCCAACTGATCGTCGACCATGGGATCAAGAAGTCGACCGGCTACGACTACCTCCACGAAGGGATCGCCGTGCTGGCCGAGCGCGCCCCGAAGCTGGAATCCGCCCTGCTCGCCGCGAAAGCCGCCGGTCRCAGCCACGTCAGTGTCGATGGCACGCTGATCGAGACCGACCGGAACGCCACCCCGGGCCCGACCGCGGGAGTGGACCTGTGGTGGTCGGGCAAGCATGCCAATCACGGCGGGAACATCCAGGTCGTCACCGCGCCCGATGGCTGGCCGCTGTGGACTTCCGAGGTGCGCCCCGGCCGCGAACACGACACCACCGCGCTGCGCGCGCACCCGCAGATCTTGCCGGCGCTGGCGGTCTGGATCGCCGCAGGCCTGCCGGTCCTGGGCGATCTGGGCTACGAAGGCGAACGCGACACCGTGACCGTCGCGATCAAGAAGCCCAAGGGTGGCTGAAGCCCAAGGGTGGCTCGCTCACCGACGACCAGAAAGCATCCAACAAGGCGCACAACGCCCAACGGGCCGTCGGCGAACGCGGGAACTCGCTCTTGAAGATGACGTTCAAGGCGCTGCGCAACGTCAGCGTCTGCCCGTGGAAGATCGGGAAGATTGTCGCCGCCGCTCTCGTGCTCCTGCACATCGAGCATGATCGAACGACGTGATCACTAAACGTGACGATCGGTTACGCGGAAAGGCTCAATGGTCGTGTCGGCATCACACTGCCGGGCGAAACCGGCCGCGGCACCGTCCAACAGGCCGACGAAGGCCTCCCTCGCCCGCTCGAAATCGGTCCGCTCCCAGGCGTCCAGGGTTTCCCTGCCCATCGCGGTGAGCAACAGCAGCTGCGCGATCGCCGCGGGGTCGACGAACACCAACCGCTTCCACAGCTCGAACTGGAACGCCATCCTCGGGTCCGCGCTGATCCATCCGGCATGCGCCGTCAGGGACCGTACCCTGTCGGGTACAGCCCTGCGGTGGCCGTGGCCACGAYGGCGCCGAGCGAGTGACCGACGAGGTGCAAGTGATCGATGCGGGCGTCCCGGGCCGCAGCGACGACTGGCCCTAGCCAAGGGGACATGCGGCAGGCTGTCACGATCAAGCGGAAGAAGGCCGGGCCTGGTGGGCATCACCGCGCTGGTGAGCACCACCACGCTGGTGGGCAGGGACAGCGTGCCGTCGAGAACCCCCGGCGGCCAGAAACTCTCGCTGAAGTATGGAAAGACGCGCGCCCCGTGCCCGACCGCGACCGACACCGCCATACTGAATGACAACACGTCCACGACGACGTGGATGTCGCTTGTTGGCRCAAGAACGGCAAGATCCTCAAGTCCCCAGCCAAAACGAAGGGAGAAGCGGCGCTGGCCCGCAAAGCCTGGTGCGTMAGAAGCMAACGGAATGCCTACTCAGCCGGTCATTCGTCGGTRTGCCTATTCGTCGTCCAGCTCCGCGGCGATCAGATCAGTGTGGACGAAGTCCTCACCCTTGAGCCGACGAGTGCCGACGAGTGCCGACGAGTCTACGATCACGCTGGCAACCCATGCTCATCGTAGAGATCCTCGATGCTCAGGCCGGGCGGGGGCACCGCGGCCGCTGTCTGACGACCCAGGGCAACGATGCGGGCCGCTCGCTGCTCACCTTCGTCGCGGTCGGCGCGCATCCGCTCCAGGCGTTCCCGGACAGCGACGAGCACGGCCGTCGTGACGGTCTCCCCCGTCAGCTCCGCAAGCTCGCGGCTCAGACGCTGGGCTTCCTCATTTTTGATGTTCAACACCGTCAAGGCTCCGTCCACCATGGAGGCGGGTCCTTCCACCAAGGTACCCGCCGTCCGTTGGGTCTTAYCGRCTGAGACTCCGGCGCTCGGGATGCAACCGGCGATGTCGAGAACCCGCKACTGGCTCCGTCCCCGCGGTGAACGTGACCAAAATGGGTAGCACCAGCACCGAGGAGAAACACGATGGCTAAGTACTTGCTGCTCAAGCACTACCGCGGCGCTCCGGCTCCGGTCAACAACGTGCCCATGGACCAGTGGACCCCGGAGGAGATCTCGGCGCATATGCAGTACATGCACGACTTCGCGGYCCGGCTCGAGGGGACCGGCGAGTTCGTCGATGGCCAGGCGCTTGCCCCCGAGGGGACGTTCGTCCGGTACGACGGTGAGGGGCGCCCACCGGTCACCGACGGCCCGTTCGCCGAGACCAAGGATCTCATCGCCGGCTGGATGGTGATCGACGTCGACAGCTACGAGCGCGCCATCGAGCTGGCCGGGGACCTGTCGGCCGCCCCTGGGGCGGGCGGGAAGCCGATCCACGAGTGGCTCGAGGTGCGCCCGTTCCTGACCTCACCGCCCACCATCACAGAGTGACCTCTCAGATAAACGAGGCCCTGCTCCGGAGCCTCACCCCGAGCGTGCTAGGGATCCTCGTCCGCCGCGGAGCCGACTTCGCGGCGGCCGAGGACGCCATGCAGGACGCGCTGGTCGAGGCGGTCCGCGTCTGGCCGGCCGACCCGCCGCGGGACCCGAAGGGCTGGCTGGTCACCGTGGCCTGGCGCCGGTTCCTCGACGCGACCCGGGCGGACGCCGCCCGCCGCCGGCGTGAGGACCTCGTCAACGAGGAGCCGGCGCCCGGGCCCGCGCCCACGGTGGACGACACGCTCCAGCTCTACTTCCTGTGCGCCCACCCCTCGCTGACGCCGTCGTCCGCGGTCGCGCTCACGCTGCGCGCCGTCGGCGGGCTGACCACCCGCCAGATCGCCCAGGCCTACCTGGTGCCCGAGGCGACCATGGCGCAGCGCATCAGCCGTGCCAAGCGCACCATCTCCGGCGTGCGGTTCGGCCAGCCCGGCGACGTCGCCACCGTGCTGCGCGTCCTCTACTTGGTCTTCAACGAGGGCTACTCCGGCGACGTCGACCTTGCCGCCGAGTCCATCCGGCTCACCCGGCAGCTCGCGGCCGCGGTCGACCATCCCGAGGTGGCGGGGCTGCTCGCCCTCATGCTGCTCCACCACGCCCGGCGCGTCACCCGGACCGCGCCCAACGGCAGCCTGGTGCCGCTCGCCGAGCAGGACCGCAGCCGGTGGGACACTGAGCTGATCGCCGAGGGCGTCAAGATCCTGCAGGCGGCCCTCGCCCGCGACCGGCTGGGCGAGTTCCAGGCCCAGGCCGCCATCGCGGCACTCCACGCTGACGCGCCCACCGCCGAGGAGACTGACTGGGTCCAGATCGTCGAGTGGTACGACGAGCTCGCGCGTCTGACCGACAGCCCGGTCGTCCGGCTCAACCGCGCAGTGGCCGTCGGCGAGGCCGACGGACCGCGCGCCGGGCTGGCGGCGCTCGCGGCGCTGAACGACTCACTGCCCCGCCACGCCGCGGTGGCGGCGTACCTCCACGAGCGCGACGGCGACCTGGCGACGGCGGCACGGCTGTACGCCGAGGCGGCCCACAAGGCACCCAACCTCGCCGAGCGCGATTACCTGACGCGCCAGGCCGCCCGGCTCAACGCCCGCCGGTGTCGCTGACGGGTCGCGCTCGGATTTTCCCGCAGCACTTGGCGCGGCCCCGCGGCCAGGGCTGTCGCCTCACAGTGAGTTCGAATCTCATTACGGTGTGCGGTCGCCTGCATGCTGACGGACCGCGGCAGGATTCCTGTCGACAGCCTGCGCCACTTCGGCGCACTCGAAGTCGAATACGTCGCGCGGCACAAACACGGCCCGCTCGGTTGGCGGCCGCTACAGCGCCTCCGCCAGGCGTTCGGCGAGGAGGCGGGTGAATCGCGCGGGATCGCGCAGTTCTCCGCCTTCGGCGAGCAGCGCCATGCCGTACAGCAGCTCCGCGGTGTCGCCGAGGGCGGCGGAATCCGCGTCCCGTTCGTGTGCGGCGCGCAGGCCCATGACCAGCGCGTGCGTCGGGTTGAGTTCGAGGATGCGCTTGGGGCGTGGCATCTCGTGCCCCATCGCCCGGTACATCTTCTCCAGCGCGGGCGTCATGTCGAACGTGTCGCCGACGAGGCAGGCCGGCGACGTGGTGAGGCGGCTGGACAGCCGGACCTCCTTGACGTCGTCCTCAAGCTTGGCCGCCAGCCAGGGCAGTAGGGCGGCGAAGTCCTTGCGCAGCTGTTCCCGCTCGGCCTCGCTGCTCTTCTTCTCGTCGTCGGTGTCGAGGTCGACTTCGCCCTTCGCGATCGACTTCAGCGGCTTGCCGTCGAACTCCGCCACCCGTTCGACCCAGACCTCGTCAACCGGGTCGGTCAGGATCAGGACCTCGTAGCCCTTGGCCCGGAACGCCTCCATGTGCGGCGAGTTCTCGATCATTCCGCGCGAATCGCCGGTCAGGTAGTAGATCTCGTTCTGGGCGTCCTTCATACGCTCGATGTACTCGCGCASCGTGGTCGGCCGATCGGCGTCGTGCGTCGAGTCCACCGAGACGAGGCCGAGGATCGCATCCTGGTTGTCGGCATCCTCGAGGAGGCCCTCCTTGAGGGCGGCGCCGAACTCCTTCCACAGCGTGCGGTAGCGCTCGGCGTCGTTCTCCTGAAGAGCCCTGATGGAGGCCAGTATCTTCTTGACCAGCCGGCGCCGCACAAGTTGGATCCGGCGGTCCTGCTGGAGGATCTCTCGGGAGATGTTGAGCGACAGGTCGTGCGTGTCGACGACGCCCCGGACGAAGCGCAGATAGTTCGGCAGGAGCTCCGCACAGTCATCCATGATGAACACGCGCTTCACATACAGCTGGACGCCGCGGCGTGCATCCCGGGTGAASAGGTCGAGCGGCGCTCGCGACGGGATGAACAACAGGGCCTCGTACTCGAACGTCCCCTCGCCCTTCATGTGGATGACCTCGAGCGGGCCGGTCCAGTCATGGCTGAGGTGCTGGTAGAACTGGTCGTACTCGGCCTTGTCGACCTCGCTCTGCGGCCGGGCCCACAGCGCCTTCATCGAGTTGAGCGGCCGGTCGCCGGCATTCTCGGCGCCGGCGCCGGACTCGGCTGTCCCGTCGTCGTTCGAGTCTCGGTCCTTCGCGGCGGGGGCCGACACCAGCCGGATGGGCCAGGCGATGAAGTCGGAGTACCGCTTGACGATCTCCCGGATCTTGTTCTCGTCGGTGTAGTCGTAGAGACGGTCCTCGCTGTCCTCGGGCTTCAGGTGGACCGTGACCGCGGTTCCCCGCGGCGCGTCGTCCACCGTCTCGATGACGTAGGTGCCCGCGCCGTCGGACTCCCACCGGGTGCCGCCGCTCTCACCGGCCTTCCCAGTCAGCAGGGTGACCTTGTCGGCCACCATGAAGGTGGAGTAGAAGCCGACGCCGAACTGCCCGATCAGATCGGATGACGCCGCGCCGTCCTCRGATTCCCGCAGCTTGCGCAGCAGCTCGGCCGTGCCGGACTTCGCGATGGTGCCGATGAGCCCGACGACCTCGTCGCGGGACATCCCGATGCCGTTGTCGCGGACGGTCAGAGTGCGAGCGTTGACGTCGGCCTCGATCTCGATGCGCAGGTCGGCGCTGTCGACCCGCGGGCCGTCCTTGACCAACGACGCGATGCGCAGCTTGTCCAGGGCATCGGACGCGTTAGAGATCAGCTCCCGCAGGAAGATGTCCTTGTTCGAGTAGATCGAATGGACCATCAGCTGCAGAAGCTGACGCGCCTCGGCCTGAAACTCCAGCGTCTCGACCCGGGTGCTCACGGGGCTCCTCCATGCGGACACGAGCAGACTGCACGACGGCTACCCGGTCCCGCGCGTGACGGCCAGCGCCCAGCGACGCCTCGGGCACGCAGCGGAACGGGCAGCCCGTATCATATCGGGCGTCCACGAACCTCCGCCGACGGACCAGCCGGTGGGCGGCCCGATGCTAGCCCTGCTGACGGCGCTTGAGGCGGAACGCAACCTGCAGTTCGGCGGGCAGCACCTCGGCCTCCCAGGGGTCGACCAGTTCCAAGCCCAGGCCGGTGAAGTCGCTGGTGTTGCGGGTAGCCAGGACGGCGTTGCGGGCTCGACAGATAGCCGCGATCTGGGCGTCGAAGCCRCTGATCGGAGTCCCGGCTTGTTCACGCTCGACCACGAGGCTGGCGTAGTGACGGGCCGCCGTGGCGCGAAGGGCAGGACTCTGTCCTGGAACGCCGAGAAGACATCGTCCGCGGCTGCCATCAGCAACTCACGGCGGCGACCGGATGGCAGTCGGACGAGGCTGTAACGGACCTCAGCCACGGTGATCGAGGTCGTGTTCAAGGCGTCACCGGGTCGGCTGGTTACCCACCTTACGACGCGGTCGGCTGGTGCTGCGCGCATGAGCTCGGAGATGACATTGGTATCGAGAACAATCATTCTGAGGGTGGCACCCGGTCACGCGAGCAGGTCCGCTGCCCGCGGTGCCTGTGCCCGCGCTGGCACAGGAGGGGCCGCTTGACCATGCTGGCCGCCAGGTCGAGGCGCCGGCGCATCCCGCCGGAGTACGTCTTCACCCGGCGGTCCCGGGCGTCGGCCAGGTCGAACTCGGCCAGCAGGTCGTCGACCCGGGACCGGACCACGCGCCTGGGCAGGTGGCGCAGCCGCGCCATCATCTCGAGGTTCTCCCGGCCGGTAAGCAGATCGTCGATCGCGGCGTACTGGCCAGTCAGGCTGATCGCGCCCTTGACGCCGACCGGGTCGCGAAGCAGATCACAGCCCGCGATCACGGCCGTCCCCGCGTCAGGGGCGACCAGGGTTGCCAGGATGCGCACCATCGTCGTCTTGCCCKCCCCGTTCGGACCGAGAAGCGCGAAGACGGAACCCTGCTCGATAGCCAGGTCGACGCCGTCGAGCACCGCCCGGCCATCGTAGGACTTGCGGATCCCGTCCGCGATTACTGTGTATGGCATACATGAAAGGTATGCGCCATATACAGTTGACGTCAAGCCGTATTCTCGCAGTCAAGGAGGGAGGTCGATGGTCAGCGAGAAGTCACCGCCGCTACCGCCGGGCCTCGACCTGCTCTGGGGCCGCCGCGAGCRTGGTCAGCGCGGGCCGCGGCCGSAGCTGTCGGTAGACGCGATCGTGGCGACGGCGACCCGGATCGCCGACGCCGAGGGCTTGGACGCGGTGTCGATGGCCCGCGTGGCGAAGGAGCTCGGCTACACGACGATGTCGCTCTACCGGCACTTGGCCACCAAGGACGAGCTGCTCCAGATGATGTGGAACGCCAGCGCCCAGGGCGCCGAAAGCCTCGTCATCGAGGGCGATGGTTGGCGGGCCCGGCTGCGAGCCTGGGTGATCGTCCAGCGCCAGATGATCGACCGCCATCCCTGGATCACCCAGATGCCGATGGCCGCGCCCCCGCTTGCGCCGAATTCGCTGACCTTCGTCGAAAAGGGGCTGGAGACCCTCGACGGCACCAGCCTGTCTGACGCCGACAAACTCCGCGTGATCGGCCTGCTCAGCTCGTACGCCCTCAGCGAGGCCCGAATGGCCCACAATGCCGCCCGGGCTGCCGCCCAGGCCCGGACGGCTGTGGCTCCTTGCGCTGKGGCTGGAGCTGACGCGGAGGCAGGGCCGGCTGGGGGCGACGCGCCGCCTGTCTGGGGCTTCGAGGCGTTGCTGCGCGAGCTCGTCGACGAGCGGACCTATCCGCGGCTGCACCGCATCGCCTGGGCGGGCGAGATCGGCGACGGCCCGGCGGGCTTCGAGGAGACCGAGGAGTTTCTCTTCGGCGTGGACCGGATCCTCGACGGCATCGCCGCTCTCATCGACCGAACCTCGGCAGCCGGCGGGACGTTGGGCATCGGCTCGAGCTGAGCGACCGCCGCGGTGATGACATCATCCCGCGCGGCGGCTACCCGGCCCTCTCCAAGCGACGGCGGAGGCCCAGGTCAAGGCGGACCTCAACGATCTCGCGATCAGCAGCCCGCATCGGCGAGCTCGTCGAGGTCCTCGGCGACCCCGGCCATCCGGAACACGACGAACGCCTGGAATGGCTGGGCCTGCGGGACGCAGACGAGTTCGACCCGGTCGAGTTCGACGCCGAAGACGTGAACAAGGCGCTGTCGACCATCCGATAACACCTCGGTCGGCAGGTTGACGCATCCCCGGCACCGGCGGCGCCGCGGCGTCGCCGGCCCACGTGACGCACAGACGCCTGGACGACACCTCGTTGCCAGACCCGTACCGTCGGTAGATTCTTGGTCACCTCACCGCCTCACCACCTCACCGCACCGCCTGGAATTCGGGGGAACTACATGCCACCGGACCCGACAGACGTCACTCATCCCGCCTTTCTCGCCAACTATCTTGCTAGCCTTCCCCGGCCGGAACACGTACATGGCGACCCGGCCCGCAGTGTCCGCGAGGACGACTTCGACGGTCACCACGTCGTCATCACGACCACCTACGAGATCACCGTCGACGGCCAACCATTGAACGTCCACATTKGGGTTTCCAACGACGGCACGGCACACTGCCACGGCCTGCCCAACTATCAGATCCCCTCGGTCGTCGACCTGGTACGCCTGATCATCACCGCCTTCCCCGAGGAGTTCTCCCCCGGGGCCTCTGGCGACGACCATGGCCCGCACGGCGATCCGGGCGAGCACCATCACCACGACGCCCACGACGAGCTCCCGGAAGGGGCATGACATGGCGGTCGTCCGGCGCGACATCCTTCTCGACGACGACGCGAGAAAGGCCTATATCCGCGGAATCAAGCTCCTCAAACACGAACCTACGACGCTGCGCACGRATCAGTTCGGCATCCCCGGTCCGAGCCGACCGGTACGGACCTACGACCTGTTCGTCATCTGGCATGTCATCGCGATGAACACCCCCGTCCCCCCGGGAGGGTCACCGAGCAACCGCAACGCCGCGCACGCCGGCCCCGTCTTCCTGCCCTGGCACCGGGTCATGCTTGGCTGGCTGGAAGTGCACCTCCAGCGCGTTCTCGGCGACCCGAACTTCGGGCTGCCCTACTGGGACTGGGCGCGCGACGGGACACCCTCCGCCCCCGCCACGGCGCCGAACCCCGCTGCTTCGGCACTGTGGCGGAACACCCCGGACGGTTTCGGGGGCCAGGGCACCCCGATCCCCGGCGGTGCGTTCTTCTTCGACCCCGCCGACCCGACCAGCTTCCGGGTACGGATCTCCACCAGCAGCAGCGGCGCGCTCCAGCAGGTCGCCGAACGCGGCGTGCGGCGTAGATTCGGCAGCGCCACGTTCGGATCGTCGATCCTGCCGAGCAACGCCGATATCACCGCAGCCWTCGACACCGTCGCCGATCCGACACTCGCGAGCTACGACGAGGCTCCCTTCAACGTGAGTTCGCGGGGGTTCCGCAACCGTCTCGAAGGCTTCATCGGCACCGGACTGCACAACCAGGTCCACCGCTGGGTTGGCGGGGGCAGGGACATGTYGCTGGCGTCGTCCCCCAACGACCCGGTCTTCTTCGTGCACCACTGCAACGTCGACCGTGTCTGGGAGGGTTGGATGCGGCGTCACGGCCGCGTGTACCAGCCGGACATGACCGCCCCGGCAAGCCTCCTCGGCCATCGGATCGACGACCCGCTKGTCTCCCCGTTCGCCCCGTCGAGCACGTCGAGCACGCCGAGCACCCCGGCGACCCCCCGCAGCGTGCTCGACATGACCGACACCTACACCTACGACGTCCTGCCCTGAAACATCTCCTGTTGGCTGACGAGCAGGTCCCGGGGATTCACCGAGGACGGCTTCGGTCCATCCGCATCCATTGCATCCGGCCGCATCCGGCTGCCCGCGGCCTTTCCGCGGGCAGCCGCGGATAAGGGCTGGGCCTACCCGACTGGCGGCAGCTGTCCAGCTGCCGCGCCCACCGCGGACACGGGAGCCGCGGCCGGCCTGGTGGCGATGACGACGGTGGCGTTCAGGTCGGCGGAACTGGCGACCGTGGGGATCAGACCGGCCTGGGCGCTGGCTTCGACGATCGATGCCGCCTGCCGCTCGCCGGTCTCGACCAGCAGGTGACCGCCCGGGGCCAGCCACCGCGGCGCCTCGGCGGCCACCCGCCGCAGAACATCGAGCCCGTCCGCCCCGCCGTCGAGCGCCACCCGCGGCTCGTGCTCGCGAGCCTCCGGCGGCATCAGCTCGATCGCGTCGGTGGGTACATAGGGGGCGTTCGCGGCCAGCAGGTCCACGTGGCCCCGTAGGACGGCTGGCAGCGGCTCGTAAAGATCACCATCGTAGACCTGGCCACCGGCGGAGGCGAGGTTGCGGCGGGCGCACCGCACCGCGGCCGGTTCGATGTCGGCGGCGTGTACTTCGATCCCGGGCAGGGCTGCCACCAGCGCGACCCCCATCGCCCCCGAGCCACAGCACAGATCGACGACAGTGACCGGCCGGGACCGGCCGGCAACCCGTTCGACCGCCTGATCGACAAGGAACTCCGTGCGGCGGCGGGGCACGAAGACCCCGGGGTCCACGGCTATCCGCAGGCCGTGGAACTCCGCCCAGCCGAGCACGTGTTCCAGGGGCAGACCGGCGACGCGCCGCCGCACCATCGCGGCGAGTTCGCCCGGGGTCCGGGCCGCATTGACGAGCAGCCGTGCCTCGTCCTCGGCGAAGACGCAGCCGGCGGCCCGCAGCCGCGTGACGACGACGGACCGCGGCAGGGACGAAAACGGTGAGGAAGACGGACGAGAAGAGGAGGGAAAGGACGGACGAGAAGGGGAGAGAAAGGAAGGAGAAGGGCCGGATGTCGACACGGGAAGCCTTTCGGGATGCCGAAGGGCACCCTCCCGATCGCCTACCTCGAGCGAACCGCGCGACCGCGGGAGGAGAGCACCCACCCTGACACAGCGGAAATGGGTCTCACCCCCTCAAGACGATCACCTGTGGTGACGGCCATCTTACCCGAGCTATCTGATCCGGATCGCCGCGGGCCCAGGGCGCCGGCCAGCACGACCGAGGTGATGAACCAGAACTCCGCCCCCTTCGCCGCCTAGCGCGCGCCCGCCACGTCTCCGGGCCCGTTTCCGGCGAAGGTGAACAGGTCAGTCGGGCTGCGACGGACCGGGCAGGACGAGACGGAACGTCGCCCCGCCGCCCGGGGTCGGCCGGTACTCGACCCGCCCGCCGTGCGCGGTGGCGACGGCGTCGACGATGGACAGGCCCAGACCGGTCCCGCCGGCGTCCCGGGACCGCCCGGCATCGGCCCGGAAGAAGCGTTCGAAGAGGTGGGCCACGGCATCCTCGGGGACGCCCGGGCCGTGGTCGACCACCGAGACCACGATCCCGTCGGTGGGACCATCGCCCGTCGGCCCCGGGGAGCCGGCTTCGAGGGGGCCCACGGAGACGGAGATCCCGGCGTCGGGCGGGGTGTGGACGACGGCGTTGCGGACGAGGTTGCCGACGGCCTGCCGCAGCCGGCCCTCATCGCCGAGCACCTCGAGGATCGGCGRCACGTCGACCTCGATCGTCCGTCCCGGGCTCACCACACGGGCGTCGGTGACGATGTCACGGACCATCGCCGCGACGTCGACCGGCTGGCGCTCCAGCACCGGTCGCTGGTCCAGCCGGGCGAGCAGCAGCAGGTCATCCACCAGCTCGCTCATGCGCGCGGACTCCTCCTCGATGCGGCGCATGACCATCGCCAGGTCCTCGGGCCGCTCCGCGGCGCCGCGGTGGAACATCTCGGCGTACCCGCGGATCGATGTCAACGGGGTCCGCAGCTCGTGGCTCGCGTCCCCGACGAAGCGGCGCAGACGCCCTTCGGAGACCTCACGCGCCCGGAACGCCGCCTCGATCCGGGTGAGCATCGCGTTGAAGGCGAGCCCGAGCCGACCCACCTCGGTCCGGCGGTCCGCGTCGGCGACCCGCCTGGTCAGGTCGCCGTGGGCGATCAGGTCCGCGGTCTGCTCGATCCGGGTCAGGGGACGCAGCCCAAGCCGGATGAYGACGTATGCCAGCACGGCCAGCGCGGCCGTGACCACCGAGGTCGCCACGACCTCGATCCTGGTGACCCGGTCAAGGGTGGCGTTCACCTCCGCGAAGGGCACGGCGACGATCAGCACATACCCGTTGTCGAAGCGCTCCGCGAGCATCCTGAACCGGCCGCCATGGTCCTCGGCGCCCACCGTGCACAGCGGGACGGTCGCGAGGTCCGGATGCAGCCGGGCGGTGGCGAGCAGGCGTGCCGACACCGCCGGACGCTGCGTCGGCGCCGCCGGGCCACCCGGACCACCCGGGCCACCCGGGCCGGGGCTGGCCTCGGCGAGCCGGCGGCCGGCGCCGTCGTACAACGCGCCGTAGGTGCCCACCAGGAACGTGGTGCCGAAACCTGGGTAGTGGTCATCCCCGTCCCCGTCCCCGCCGGCCCGCAGGAGCAACTGCTCCATCAGCGGATGGGCGTCCCGGACCTGCTGGTCCAGCCGGCCACGCAGGTAGGCCCCCAGAGCCCCTCGCGTGCCGACGGCGCCGAGAGCCATCCCGACGGCCAGCAGGCCCACCAGGGCCAGCAGCAGCCGGGCCCGCAGGGACAGGACCGGCCGGCTCAACGCGGCAGGCGCAGCACGTAGCCGACGCCGCGCACCGTGTGGATCAGCGGGGGTGGCACGTCGTCGATCTTGCGCCGCAGATAGCTGACGTAGGTCTCCAGGACCCGCGCGTCACCGCCGAAGTCATGTCCCCAGACGTGGTCGAGGAGTTGGGCCCGGGTGAGCACCTTGCGGGCGTTCGCGAGCAGGTAGTGCAGCAGGCGATACTCGGTGGCGGTGAGGTCGACGTGCCGCCCGGCGCGCCGCACCTCGCGGGTCTCCGGGTCGAGCTCGAGATCGGCGAAACGCAGCGGCGTGGGCGCGCCGTCGGCGGCCCCGGCCCGGCGCAGGATCGCCCGGACCCGGGCGATCAGCTCGCTGACCGCGAACGGTTTCGTCACGTAGTCGTCCCCGCCGAGGGTCAGTCCGTGCACCTTGTCCTCGGTGGCGTCCCGGGCCGTCAGGAACAGGGTGGGCACGCCCTGCCCCGATCGCCGCAGCCGCTCGCAGACCGCGAACCCGTCGATGTCGGGGAGCATGACGTCCAGCACGAGCAGGTCCGGCGGGGACAGGGCGGCCTGTGTCAACGCCGCCTGCCCGGAGTGCGCGGCGCGTACGTCGAAGCCCTCGTAGCGCAGTGCCATGGTCACGAGGTCGGTGATCGCCTCCTCGTCGTCGACGACGAGGACCCTGATCGGACGGTCCACCCACCCAGTCTCGTCCTGCTCGCCGGGAAGACCGGTCATCGGGATCCGGCGGACGCGGAACGGGACCCGTCCGATGCGGGGGGTGATGCGGGGGGTGCGGACGCGGCGGCGGCCACCTGGCCGGGGAATCCCCCCGAATGGTCCAGCCGACCGACGGCGTCGACGATCAGCCAGGCCCATCCCTCCCGAGCAAGATCGACAAGCAGGGTCCACGCGTCCCGGCCGGCGGCGAGGGCGGCCGTGGCGTAGGCGTCCGCCAGGGTGAGGTCCRGTCCAACGAGGGTGACCGCGACGAGCTCGGTCGCCGGGATGCCGGTGCGCGGGTCGATCACGTGCGCGCCCCGCTCCAACACCCCCGAGGTGGCGACGGCCAGCTCGGTGCCCTCGACCACCGCGACGAGTCGGCTCCGGTCGAAGGGATCCGACACCCCCACCCGCCAGGGTCGCCCCGGCGCCGAGGCGACTCCCCTGGCCCGCAGGTCCCCCGCCGCATTGACGCAGTGGTCCGCGGCTCCGGCGTCAGTCAGCACCCGGGAGGCCGCCTCGGCCGCCCAGCCCTTGACCAGACCGGTGGGGTCCAGCGTGCCGTCGCCCCGCCACGCCGGGTCGAACCTGCCGCCGGTCCGCTCCCGGCAGGCGCGGGCCACCCGGTAGACCTCGCGGACGTGGTCGGGACAGGCACCGAGGTCGACCTCGCCGCGCCGGATTCGAGAGACCCAGGACCCGGGCAGGAACGTGCTGAAATCCTCGTCCGCCCGGTGCAGGACCGCAGCCGCCGCCTCGATCGCCGCCGCCAGATCCGCTGGGGCGAGCGGGGTGCGGACGTCGATGCTGACGACGGTGCCCATCACCGGTTCGGCGCGGACCCGTCCGGGCCGAACCGGCACCGGCCYGCCCGACACCGGCAGGCTAGGCACCGGCCTTGTCCAGGGCGGACTGGACGGACCACGCGTACCCGTTGCTGGTGTACGAGGCGCCGGAGACGGTGTCGATCCGGGCGTTCTGGGCGTCGAGCACCTCCTGGCGCAGGATCGGCACGGCCCGTTCGTTGATCTCGATGTCCCGCCGCTCCCGGTCCGGCATCTGCAGGACAACCACATCGGTGATCTTCTTCCCGACCAGGACAAGCTGGACCTRCACCGGCCCGTAGCGGGTATCGATGGCGTCCCCGGTCACCGTCCGGGTGGTAACCGTTCCGGYGGAGCCCGAACCTGTGGACCCCGCGGTGGCGGAGAAGGACGGGGCCGGTGTGCCCGCCGACGCGGAGGGCTGAGCGGGCTGAGCGGAGGGCTGAGGGGTCGCCCCGGCGGAGGGCTGAGGGGTCGCCCCGGCGGCGGTCGGCGACGCGGCGAGTGCCACCAGCCGCTCCCCGTGTCCGGTCGCGGCCTTCGCACCGACCACGAGGATGGCGGCTCCCATCAGCGCCACGAAACCGAGCCTTCCCCGGTAGGGTTTTTCGGCGTTGTCGTTGTTGTCGTTGTTGTCGTTCAACGGAGATCGAACTCCTCGGTGTGAATCTGGTCACGGGAAACGCCGAGACCGCGAAGCGCCCGGACGACCGTGGTGGTCATCCCACGAGGGCCACAGACGAAGACGTCGCGGTCGGCGGCGTCCGGGATGGCGGCATCGAGGAAGCGGGCCTCCAGCGGGTCGTATCCGAGCTCACGCCGGGAACCGATCACCCGGTGGACGATCATTCGACTGCTCTCGGCGAGCGCCTCAAACTCCCGTCCCAGCGCGAGATCGCTCGGCCGGCTCACCCGGTGCACAACCACGACGTCGTCGCCACGACCGGCAAGATCCTCTGCCAGCGCCCGAACCGGTCCGATTCCGCTGCCCCCGCCGACGAGCAGCGCCCGGCCCCGGTGGGCCCGCGCGGCGGTGAAATGTCCGAAGGGACCTTCCGCCACGACCGGTGTGCCCGGTCGCAGCAGGGCGACCGCCCGGGAGTGGTCGCCGGCGGCCTTGACCGTGATACGCAGCTGATGCGCTGTCGGCGGGGCCGACAGCGAGTAGGGGTGCGCGGTCACGAGATGCCCGCGGGCGGCGAACCGCCACAGCAGGAACTGCCCCGGACGCGCACCGAGCCGGTGCAGGTCGTGACCGCGGATCCACACCGAGACGACGCCGGGTGCCTCCTCCACCACCCGATCGACCGTCATCCGGTGCCGGGCCACGGCCGCGATCGGCAGGATCAGGCGCCAGACGACGAGACAGGCGGCGACGGAGACGTACATCGCGGTCCACAGCAGCCGGTTAACCGGGTGACCGACGAAGTCCCCACCGGTCTCCGTCTGGTGGAAGAAGACCAGGAACACGGCGAGGTAGGTGGTGAGATGYAGCGCGTACCAGACTTCGTACGAGATGCGCGGCCGGGCCGCCCGGGCACTCGCGACCCCGACGGCCACGAACAGCAGGGTGCCGACGGTGGCCTTCCACATCTCCGGGTATGTCATGATCACCGTGACGAGCTCGGCGAGCGGCTGATGATGCCCGGCCAAGCCGTAACCCCACACCGTCAGCAGGATGTGGACGACGATGAGCAGGATGACGTTCGTGCCCAGGCCGCGGTGCCACGCGGCCAGCCGGTCGAGACCGACGGCGCGTTCGAAGGCCGGTATCCGTGCCATGAGCAGCAGTTGCACGAGCACCAGATARGCCGCCAGCAGGCCGCAGACCCGACCGACCGCGGTCATGGCGGGCCCGGCGCCGTGGACGCTGGACGCGGAGGTGTCGAACCACCACAGGGCCACCACGGCGATCCCCCAGGCCACCAGGGCGAGACGCACCACGAGGTGGGGAGACCATCGGGCCGGGTGCCGYGTCGAACTCATGGGACGGACGATGTCCGGAGAGGCTGTGGACTACCTGAGAGAAGCCTCGGAACTTGCCGGGACTTCCMCGGAGCCGTCACGGGCCGGGGGCCACGCCAACCCGCAGGCGGGAGTCACCAGCAGCCACGAGTGGACCGGCTCAGGACGCCCGGGCGTGCTTACGAGCGTTAGCGGCATGCCGCAGGTCGCCACTCCCGCAGTATCCGTACTCGACCCGTCGCCGCCACACGGTCAGCCGGCAGCGGTCCGCCTCGATCGTCCAGGTACGGCGTTCGACCCGATCCTCGATCTGCACGGGCCGCGAGGTCACCGGCTCGTTCGCGCGCAGATGAGCCCAGTTGTGCGCCGCCTCCCATTCCGGGAAGGTGGCCACCAGTTCGCCATCGCCGTCATAAACCTGGAATTGGCGAGTCGTCATTGTCGCGCCTTTCGGTGATTGTCCGATAATGATGATCGTGGATCTGCCCGCCGGAGCCGCCGCGGAAGAAATCMCCTCCGCGCACAGCCGCGCGACGCACAGCCGCGCGACGGAGAGCCGCACGACGGAGAGCCGCGCGACGGGGACAGCGCGGCGGACAACGGCGAGATGGCCGGCTCCGGGCGAGGATCGTCATCCACTCAGCCGGAACCGGCGGTTGAYGGTTGACGCCTGAGGGGTGACGCCTGACAGCCGCCGGCGTCGACACATGCGGGACCGGCGACGCGGCCGCCGGGCATGGAGGCACCACAGGTGCGGGGCGCCGTGTCTCGGCGCGGTCTCCCTACCGACATCCCGGACCCTGCGCGATGACCATCGACGTCTCCCCGCAACCAGCTCTGCCCCACACTCTCACCTTGAGGTGCATCATCGCTACTCAAGGTAAGCATGACCCCTGCACGCCTCTTCTGCAAGAGCTTCTGTAAGAGTTTCGCTACCCAGCGATGCGCGCCCTGGGTGAGGAGTGGCGAACAAGTGGCAGGATGCATCCATCACCCCGAAGAGCCCGAAGGACGAGCGATGGCCACGAGCGGCGGTCCGACCGTGCGGCGAAGGCGCCTGGGCGCCGAGTTACGACGACTTCGCGAGGGGGCGGGCATCTCCGTCGACGAGGTCTGCCAACTGCTGCGCTGTTCGGTTTCCAAGGTCAGTCGGATGGAGAACGGCCGCGTGCCGGTCCGCACCCGGGACGTGTCCGACCTGCTGGCTCTCTACGGCGTGACCGACGACGAACGCCGGGACGCGTTGCTGGCCCTGGCCCGCGAGTCCCGGCGCCACGGCTGGTGGCACACCTACCACGACGTGGTCCCCGCCTGGTTCGAGATCTATATCGGCCTGGAGGGCGACGCCGCCTCGATCTCGGTCTACGAATCGCAGCTCGTCCATGGGCTGCTGCAGACCAGCGACTACGCCCGGCCCGTCATCCGGGCCGACGATCCGGAGGTGAGCGAGGACGAGGTCGAACGCAAGATCGCGCTCAGGCTGGACCGGCAGCGCCGGCTCACCGCCGCCGATCATCCTCGCCTCTGGGTGATTCTGGACGAGGCGGTCCTACGCCGGACAATCGGCGGCAGAGCCGTCATGCGAAGCCAACTTGAGTTCCTCGCCAAACAGTCCGAGCTGCCGAACGTGACAATTCAGGTACTTCCCTTCTCCGTGGGCGCGCATGCCAGCCTGGGAAGCACATTCTMGATACTCGGATTCCCCGAGTCGGGAGACAACGAAGTGGTCTATATAGAGGAAGCGGCCGGAAGTCTCTATATTGAGCGCCCCTCCGAAGTCAGGYGCTATAGAGTGAAGCTGGATCATCTTCTGGCGGCAGCCCTGCGGCCGGAAGAGTCCATCCAGATGATACTCTCGGTCGCAGAGGAAATGAAATGATCAGATATATGAAGCCGATCACCGACAATGCCATCGAGGCGGCTTGGCGCAAGAGCAGCTACAGCAACGGCGCGGGCGGTATGTGTGTGGAGGTCGCGGCGCTCGGCGGGGGCGTCGCCGTCCGTGACTCGAAGAACCCGACCGGGCCGGTGCTCGCCTTCTCGGCGGCCGAGTGGGACGCGTTCCTGGCCGGCGCGCGGGACGGCGAGTTCGACCGGAGCCGGATCATCCCGGGCTGAACCACCACCCAGCCCTGATCCGGGGGAATGGGGTGGGATGTCCTGTTCCCACCGAAAAATCCCATCGGAAAAAGCGAGATCGCCGCTGGTCGGCCTCGGCCCGGTTCCGGTCGCTCCGGCACGTCGCGACCGGAACCGGGCCGTCCGCTTTCGGCTCTCCCCCACGGTTCGATGCGCATCGCTCCGGTGACCGTAACCCCGCCGATCACGCCGGTAACCGGGTGATCCTCGGTCAACCCCTACCCGGGCCGGGATGCCCGGGCCAGGATGCACCGCCCTGGTGTTTCAGGCCCTGGTGTTTCAGAGCGGGACCGGCGCCGGGCCGGACCCGCCATGCGGAGACGATTCGATCAACGGCATCGTTCCATCGGCCTGGGGGCCGAGATACCTGTTCAGGAAGTCTCGCCACGAGCCGGTTGGCTCTTGCGCAATGCCTCCCGGTCGCGCACTCTTGTAGATGTTCGGTCGAGCTTCGTTGCCTGGACGTTCGTCTTGTCGCGGTTGTTACATGATTGTAACGTGATGTGGATACGGCAGCGCGTCACTCGCCGCGAGGCGATCGGGTGACAAGGCTCCTGCGGTCTCCCGTCACAGCCCGGCAGGTCGGCGTCTGGCCACCTTGCACCCGACCGGAACAGGCCACGCGGGCGTCAAGCGCCCGCCCAACGCGGAGGAGGGCAGTCGTTGTGACCATATGTGATAATACGGCTACCCGCGTGCGGCGCCATAACGCACCTGCCCGGATCCTCGGTCAGCCGGGGCGGGCGGAGCGCAGAGTCGCCATCCCGTCGCCCTCCTAGCGAGGCGGCGCAGCGCAGCGTCCGCCCGCTCTCCGGGTCCATCTGCTCATCTCCGATCTCGGATCGACCTCGTGTCGAAAGGATCGGCCGAGGCATCGTCGCCTCGTTCCCCGCCTTCCGGTCCGGTGTGCCGTCCGAGGTCACCCGCGAGTTGCAATGCCCTGTTTCCCTGCCACTGGGAGGTGATTGCCGTGRCCACCGCCACGACCAACCTGCTCAACACTCCGATCGAAGATCAGCGCGTCGAGCGTGTCCGCCGCGCGGCGCTGTCGGCCTACGTGGACGGAAAGATCTCCTTCGCGCAGGCGAACCTGCGGGTGCGCAAGGCCCTTCAGCGATTCGGGGTCTGACGAGCCAGCCGGGTCGTCGAGATGCGGCTGGCGGCGCCTCGACGACCCGGCCGGAGAGGAAACCCTGATCGCCCGGTCCGCGCCTGCTCTGCTCCGGGCCGGGCAGCAAACCTGGGCGGCGGGGATACGCGGGAAACGTGCGAGCGGGAAACGTGCGAGCGGGAAACGTGCGAGGCGGGCAAGCGGGAGACGGCCGGGCGCCCGGGCGATCGGGGGGTGAACCCGAGCGGCCGGCCACGACGACTATCTCACCGAAAGCACACGGCGCATCACTATAAGTTCTTCGACATGCCGCTGCGGTGAGCAACCGTGCCGGTACGAGCGTTAGAAGCCGCTTCGTCCCGGGCCCTTGCCGGCTGCCCCGGCTCCGCCTCCGATGGCTCGACCACCTCCGGCCRGCCGTCCAGGGGCGCGACGCCGTCCCCCAACCCGCGGTCGTCGGGGGTGGGTCGCAGCACGCTCTCAAGTTCGTCCACGGACCGGTCTGCCGCCATCCGATCACGGCCGAGAGCGGCGATTCCGGCCGCGACCAGGACCATCGCGACGATGAACGCCGCGCGGCGGACGCCGTCGGGCGCCGGCTCGCTGAACAGCGTCAGGCCCAGAGTCACCGGCAGGAAGGCGGAGACCCCGCTGGTCACCGGGAAGGCGATGACGGCGGCGCGCCCTTGCAGGCCACGCTGCTGAAGACCGAGCGCCAGCACGGAGAACAGCACGAGGACGTAGGGCGTCGGAGTGGTGAGCAGGTCCACCAGCGTGGACTGCCCCTCACGTCGTTCGTTCACCGCCAGGCCGATCTGGCGGGTCGCCAGCGTGGCGATGGCGTAGCTGACCCCGGCCGCGGCCCCGAATCCGAACGCGGCGCCCGCGACCATCTCCCGCACCGCGGCCAGGTTGGCGAGGGACGCGCAGAGCAGCGCGAAGACCAGACCGAGGACCAGGAAGGCCAGCAGGACATCGGTGCTGGCCGAGCTGCCGACCTCCGCTCGGCGCGTGAAGGCGAAGGCGAGCAGGCCGATACCGCCGACCATCGCGACCACGCCCAGCCAGCCGGTCAGGCTGATGTTCTCGCCGAGCACCCGCTGCGCCAGCAGGGTGAAGACGATMATGTCGAGGGCCATCACCGGGGCGACCATCGCCACCGGGGCCACGGACAGCGCATACACCTCCAGCAGGAACGAGCCCGCCTCCACGGCGAGGCCGATCAGCCACAGGGGGCGCAGCACCAGTCGGGCCAGCAGCGCAAGCCCCAGCCCCGAGCTCTCCTCCTCCCGGCGGGCAGCGCGGGCCTGGACGAKCGGCGCGATCCCGTAGAGAGCCGCCGAGACGACCGCGGTCGGCAGACCGATCACCAGGGCTCTGCTCATGTCCCGTCCAACATCGTGGCCCTCGGGATCCGTCCCGAACCGTGGGTTCGCCTCACCAGTCCGCGCCGAAACCGATCTGCGCCAGAGCCGCCCCGAATGCCCGCTCCCACGCGTGCGGGCCGATCGCCACCCGGTCCGACGGTGGCTTGACCCGGTCAAGGCACGCGAGCGCGGATCTGGTCAACGACACCGGGTCGGTGTTCGTCACCTCGGCATGACCTCGCTCGAGCTCCTTCTGAAGGTTATCCCGGCCATGCCCCGGCACCACGTCGATGAGCAGCAGGTCCCGGCCGATCACCCGAGCCTCGCTGCAGGTGTCCCCGGACGACGTGACGACCAGGTCGCTCGCCGCCATCAGCGCCGGGACGCGATCGGTGAAGCCGAACGGGATGACCTTGTGCTGCTGTTCCGACAGAGACGCCAACCGCGCGGCCAACCGCTGGTTGCGGCCGGCCACCGCAAGCACGTAGATGCCCGCCGCGGCCATGGCCGCGGCACCCTCTACCAACGGTCCCAGCCCCCAGGAGCCGGACATCAGCAGCACGCAGGGAGCGTCCGCGGGGATGCCGAGCGCGGCCCGCGCCTCCTCCTGGGTGGGCGGGTCGTAGAAGGGTTCCCGGACCGGGGTCGGGACCACCGAGATCAGCGCGTTCGGCGAGAACCGCCGCACGTACCGGGCGGCGGTCTGCGAGGTGACCAGGTAGAGGTCGGTGTTGTCGTGTACCCACAGCCGGTGCACGCAGCAGTCGGTGGAGAACACCGCCGTCACCAGGCCGGGGAACTCGGCCTTGACCCGGCTGGCCGCCGCGGCTCCGGTAGCGAAGATCGAGATCACGAGATCGGTCGGCTGGGCGGCCAGTTCCTCGCGCAATGCCGGGACGACGAACCGGCTCGAGGTCCTCTCGATGGCCTGGGCGAGCCGGCCACCGGTTCTCATCTGTGAGAAGTGCACGGCATCATACAGGCCCGGAACGGCGATCATGCCACGGAAGACCTTCTCCCCCCGGGAGCCGTTGCGCCCACCGAGCATGCGCAGGCTGTCGGCGGTCCGGGTGGTGAACCCGCGCCGGGTGAGCGACGCGCCGCACGCCTGTGCCATCACGTCGTGGCCCATCCCGAGCGAGCCCGACAGCAGCAGCGCGCCGCCGCGTCGCGTCGGCGTCCCGGCGGGCCGGACATCGACGCCGTGCGTGCGCGGATCGGCGGGGAGGGCGCCGGCGACCGGTCCCCCCGCTGCGGCCGGCCCTGGCAGGACAGGTTCCGTGACCCCCGGTTCGCCGGCGGCTGGCGGGCCGCCGACCCCCGCCTCAACATCATCTTCGGATGGTCCATTCACCGTGCTACCGCCGATCTGCGCCATGGTCACTCCGAGGAGGCCGCGGAGATATCGAGGTCGCCGACAGGCGGGAGCGCCTGAGCCGGAGGCCGTCGATTTGCCAGATACCACTCGATGTACTGCCGGACACCCTCCGAGAAGGGTGTGGTCGGTCGCCATCCGAGCACCTCCGCGGCCCGCTGCGCGGAGATCTCCCGACCGCGGAAGTCCCCGGGGCGCGCAGGCATGTGTTCGATGGCGGTGCCGGGGAAGTACTCCTGGACGGCCCGTGCCATCTCCAGCACACTGACCGATTCGCTGCCCTCGAGGGCGAGCGTAGTGTTGGCCGCGTCGGGGGTCAGAGCCAGCACGTGCGCCTCGGCCAGGTCCCGGACGAAAACGTAGTTGCGGAACTGCAGACCGTCGMCGGCCACCGTCAGCGACTCGCCGTTCAGAGCCTTGCGGACAAAGCGGGCCAGCACCAGCTCGTCACGCATTCCGGGGCCGTAGGGGATGCCGTAACGCAGGATCGTGAACGGCAGCCCGTAGGTCTGCTGATAGCTGTGCAGCAGCAGTTCGGCGGCCAGTTTCGTCGAGGTGTAGACATGCCCGGCGCGGCCCAGCGTGATCTCGGCGTCCTCCGTCAGCGGCGCCGAACCGGCCCGGTCACCGACCGCCCCGTACACCCAGACGGTGCTGGCGAACAGCACCCGGCGAACCCCGACCTGCCGCGCCGCCTCGCAGATGTTCCCGGTGCCCTCGACGTTGAGCCGCACGGTGCGCACCGGGTCGGCGAACGCGAAGTCCACATTGGACATCCCCGCGATGTGGAAGACRGCCTCGACGCCCCTCAGCGCGGCGGTGACCGCCGGCAGATCAAGCACGTCGAGGTGCTGGTAACTAGCCCGGGGGTCGACCGGCCGGTGTTCGACGTCCAGTGAGAGAACGTCGTGACCGGCGTCAAGCAGACGGTCGACCACATGGCTGCCGATGAAACCCGACCCTCCGGTTACCGCGATCTTCATCGTCATCCGTCCAGGCTCAGGCTCTGCAGCGCGGCGGCGAAGGACGCGACCACATGGTCGGCCTCCGCCTCGGTCATGTCCGAATGGATGGGCAGGCACACGTGCCGGGCGCAGATGTCCTCGGCGACCGGAAGGGACCGGAGCGCATAGTCGCCGAAGACCGGCTGCCGGTGCAGCGGCGACTCGTAAACCTCACCGCTCAGGGAGACGCCGTGGCGTTCCTTCAGCTCCTTCTTCAGCCGGCCGCGGTCGATTCCGGGGCGGGGCAGGACGATGTACTTGTAGTAGTTGCAGAGACCATCCGGCGGCACCTGCAGGCGGGTGACGGTACCCAGGGTGTCCAGCGCGGCGTCGTACCGCGCGGCTACGGCGGCGCGGGTCGCCAGGAAGTCAGCGAGATGCCGCAGATGCACCCGGCCGGTGACCGCATGAATCTCGCTGAGCCGCCAGGCGTACCCCTGCTTGATATGGACGTTCCCGAGAAAACCGGCTTTGCCCTGGTCACGATAGATCCGAGCGGCTTCGTGAATGGCGGGATCGGACGTGAGGATCATTCCGCCCTCACCGCTCGTGATGACCTTGGTTGGATAGAACGAGAACGCTCCCGCGATCCCGAACGACCCAGCGTGGCCGTCGCCGTGGCGGCTGCCGTGGGCATGTGCCGCGTCCTCGACCAGCGCGATGCCTCGATCGTCACAGAAGGCCCGCAACTCGGCCACGTCCGGCGGGATCAGCCCACCGATATGGACCAGGACAACGGCGCGGGTCCGCGGCGTCACCGCGGCCTCGACACTGCGGGCGGTCAGGGCAAAGGTGTCCGAACTCACATCCGCGAAAACCGGCATGGCACCGGCCCGCAGCACCGCGAAAGCGGTCGCCGCAAACGTGTTCGTCGGCACGACGACATCCGCGCCTTCGACACCGTGACTGCGAAGGATGATCTCCAATGCGGCTGTTCCACTGCTCACGGCGACCGCGAACGGGGCCTCGTGAGCCGCGGCGAATGCCGCCTCGAATTCAGCGGTATGGACGCCCAAGGTCAGCGCACCGGTGGCCAGGATCTCGGTCGCGGCCGATGCGATCTCCGCGCGATCCTCCGGTGAGAAGACGATACGCGCCGCAGGGACATGCACCTGTTCACCCCTACCTTCCGAGTCATTCCCGTGCGAGCGAGCCGGCSAGCCCCCATAGCGGCTGCGCCGCGACGAAGGACCCGGTCGGGACGAGCCGCGGCCTTCGCGGCATCACCGACTCCGAATTCCGCCGGCCTCCCGCCAGCGACCTACCGCGCTCCCTCCGACCCCTACGGAGGCAACCATCGGCTTTGTCGGTACATGCCCAAAACAGGCTATCGATCCCGATCGCCGGCATGTCCGCAGCCCATGGCCACTCCCCACGAAACATCTCATATCTGTCCGAACGTAGCCAGACCTGTCAGCAAGGCGATATTCCCGCAAGAGGGGAAAGKCATCCGTMACTAAAAACCGCCAACCCGCAACACGTGGTGATCGACGGCGACGCCACTCACCGCGACGACCACGGGGCCGCCCACGGCGACCCAGACCTGCTCCTCCAGCACCGCAGCCGTCCGGACCTCGTCGTTACGGCACCGCCGTTACGACACCGCCGTTACGACACCGCCGTTACGACACCGCCGTTACGACACCGGTCCCGACCAGCCGCTTCCCGGGCACGGCCAAGGCCGGGAGACCTGCATCGTCGCGCCTCCGATACCCAGCGCAACGCTCAATCACTCCGAGTAATACTCTCCCAGGTAGCCACGGAGGCAGCGGACGCCACCCCGCTGTCCGTTCCTGTCGATGAACCGCGACCTCGACCGAGGACGCAGGGCGGGAACGAGCAGACACTGYGGCAGACACTGATCGCCACGCGAACCACGCCCGTGGGCACGCGGACGACGATCAGTTGAAGACGGATGAACCGGATGGATGACGCGGCCGGCCGGGGCTGACCGGCTGTCGAGAAATCACCCGGTCGGAGTGGGCGACCAGGAAAAGATCCTCAACGGTCGAACCAGGGCCGTTCGCTCGGGAACGGTCTGGATGCAACCGGACACAAGTAGTCCCGACGAGACCATCTCACCCAACGTACGGGGGGAACGCAGGTATACGGCCTCGTCGGGACTTGGTGAAAGTGTACGACCCCCATCTGTCGGGCGCGACGGGACCAAGGTCCCTAACGGTTTCCGCACCCTCGACTCTTGCCAAAGAGCGCCGCAGTGTGCCTCGTGGGGCGAGAATGGTCACGATGCCGTCTCCCGGAAACCGATCTTGCACCGGCGTGTGCCGTAGGGCGGCCAGTGGGACGGCCGCCTCCACGCCAGCCCGATTTTGATCGCCAGGGTTCTGGCGACGTCCCCCGCACCTCCGGAGACGGACGACTCGGGCACCAGGGCCGGCGGGGTCGGCAACGGGGCGGGCGGYTCGCCCGGGCCGGACGGCAGTCCCCGAAAGGTCGAAATTTCGGGCTAGATTACCGGTTCTGTTGCACATGGGAAACATCAGAATGCTTCGCTGCACCCCGTGCGGCGAAGGGAGTGGCGGCGGTCACGGGAATATCCGCGGCGGTGGGATGCCCGTGGCACACGACGCGTATTCCCGGGAACGGGTGTGACGCCGCACGGGGCCGCCGGGCTCCGGTACCGGACCGGTCACCTCGCCGGACCGAGTGCACACGCGCTGTTCGCACCCGGCGGCGTCGGGCGTCCTGCGCATCGGCCGAGGCGGGTCGACCGCCGACGCATCTACGCAGGCCGGTCCAGCATTACATGATCGCCGCCCCGCGGTGGMCGTCTCATCGCCAATCCGACAACACGGCCGCGAACGGCCTGAACGCAGGCCTGGCGGTGTTGTATCAGGGGTGGGACACGTCGCCGCGGCCGGCGACGATGGAACCACCCGCCCGACGAACCGAACGGCAGAGACCTGGGATGGATGACGAAGCACCGGCCTGGTTCGAGGCCGCCCTTGACCACCGACCGGAGCGGCACGAGACCGAGGTGGCGGGCGCGACTATCAGTTACCGCTGCTGGGGCAGGGGCGGCCGGCCGGCGATCGTGCTGGTCCACGGTGGTGCCGCCCACGCGGGCTGGTGGGACCACATCGCGCCGATGATTCCGCGGGAGTACCGCGTCATCGCACTGGATCTGTCCGGCCACGGTGACAGCGACCGGCGCGAGGACTACTCGCTCAGTACCTGGGCGGCCGAGGTGATCGGTGTCATCGACCACGCCAAGGTCGCCTCGCCCCCGATCATCATCGGGCACAGCATGGGCGGCTGGGTGACGATCACCACCGCAGCCCAGTACCCGGACCGGGTCGCCGGCATCGTCGTCGTCGACTCCCCCGTGCAGGAGTTCACCCCGGAGGAACGGGCGGCCCGGGACCGGACGGCGTTCGGCCCGCTGCGGGTGTATCCGACAGCGACCGACGCGCTGGCCCGGTTCCGGGCGGTGCCGGAGCAGCCCTACGTGCTGCCGTTCATCATCGATCACGTCGCCCGGGGTTCGATCGGGTCGGTCCAGGGCGGCTGGACGTGGAAGTTCGACCCGAAGGTGTTCGGCAACCGGACCCCGTCGCCCGAGGTACTACGCAAGGTGCACTGCCGKGTCGCGCTCTTTCGGGCCGAGAAGGGCCTGCTCACCCCCGACATCGGTGTCCAGATGTACAACCTGCTCGGGCGGGTGGCACCGGTGATCGAGATCCCGCTCGCCGGCCATCACGTCATGCTCGATCAGCCGTTGCTACTGGTCACCGGGATCCGGACGATCCTCGCCGACTGGGAGCACTCCTCCCCGCAGGAACGGGTGGACTGACGACCGGGTGCGCCGGCCGCGGGCGCGGGAGCCCGGCGGAAAGCGGACGAGACGGTAATTCGTCCCAGGTGGCGCGACTGCCGGGGTTAAGCCGCCGATCCTAGGGAATCCGCAGATCGTACGTTGTTCCGCGGGTACGGCTACGCGGACGCCCCGCCAGGAGAAGCCGCAAGGAGAACCCATGAGGAGTGCGCACCGGCGGCAGTCGGGAACGATCGGTATTCCCTACCCGGACGATAGCGCCCCATACGTGGCTGGTGCACGGGTGCGGACCTCATCGGATGCCACCCAGGCTCTCCGGGCCGCGCCGGGCCCGCCGGCTGCCGGGAGCACGAGCGGGGACCGCGGATCGACCGGCAACCACGGATCGACCGGCAACCACGGATCGACCGGTGACCGCGAATCAACCGGCAACCACGAATCAACCGGGGAGCTGGTGTCCGACGTCGTCTCGGACATCTCCACACTGTTCCGCCAGGAGCTCGCCCTCGCCAAGGCCGAGATGCGCGAGGAGGTGGAGAAGGCCGGCAAGGGCGCCYGCATGTTCGCCGTAGCGGGCGGCGCCGGTTACTTCACCCTGCTTTTCGCCTTGTTGGCCGTCATGTTCGGCTTGGGGGAGGTGATGGCGCTGGGCTGGGYCGCCCTCATCATCACTGTCGTCCTCGGCGTCGTCGCGGCCGTRCTGGCCATGAGGGGTCGTTCCACCGTGCGCACGGTCCACCCCACTCCGGCGCAGACCGTGGAGACGCTGCGCGAGGACGTCCAGTGGGCGCAGGGCCGCCGCGGGTAGTTCGTCCCCCACCACCCTCGGGTTCGTCCACCCGCCCACCACCCCGTGTCGCCACTCCCGTGCCGCCCACCACCCCGTGTTTCCGCGGAACCACCGGCAGAAGCATCAGAAAGGTCAGGTTCGCAGTGACAAGCACGAGTCCGGATAAGATCCGGTCCGACATCGAGGCGACCCGGGCGCGGCTCGGCAGCGACCTCGACCAGCTCTCCGACCGGGTCAGCCCGCAGAAGGTCGCCGGTCGCACCGCACAGGACATCAAACGCCGGGTGACCACGGCGACCGAGGCGGTCCGCCCGAAGGTCGCGGCGACGACGGAGATCGCGGCCGAAAAGGCCCGGGACACGGCGGATCAGGCGAAGGCCACCGTACGCCGGCAGCTTGACGCCCACCCGCAGCTCGCCGTGACCGCACAGAAGGCCCGCGCGACGGCCGGCAGCGCCGCGGGTACGGCCACGCAGACCGTGCACAAGCAGCTCGAGGCGCACCCGCAGGTGGCGGCGAAGGCCGGCCAGGTGCGCGACACCGCGGGCAGCGCCCTCACGGCCGGCCGGCAGAAGGCCGCCGACAACCCGCGGGCGGCGGGGTCCGCCGCCGGGCTGGCGGCTCTGCTCGTGATTCTGCTGTTCATCCTCCGGCTCCGGCGGCATTGCGGGATCGACCCGGGGTAGCGGTCCCCGACGCTCTCGGCGGCGCTCGCCACACTCGGCCCGGCGGCGCGCGATCTGGCCGCTCTGGTGGGCGTCCACCTGCTCGCCGACTGTAACTCCAAGTAATCAACTGCGCCGCTCGGCGCCCGTCAAGCCGGGAAGCGCGACGGGCGAGGGCGACGGACTACGGGTCAGATGAGACGGTCAGGGGCACGCGAGCCTGGCGGCCCGCCCGTGGCGCCACGGGTTCCCTCCCGGACGAGCACGGCTGCCGGGAGGAACGCGGACTTCGGCCGAGAGCCGGCCGGAGCGAGGAAGGAGGAGCTGGTGGGACAGATCGAGGTCGTCGTCAGGCGGGTCGTGCCGGGCACCCCCGAGCAGGTTGTCGCGAAGCTCGCGGACTACCAGGGCGCCCGCGCCCGAGCCTGGCCAGAGAACGTCTCCGAGTACCGGGTGTTGGCGGGGGGCCACGGTGCCGGGACCCGCATCGCCTATCGGCTCCAGRCAACCCGCAAGCGGGTGCGTCAGATCGACGCGACCGTCTCCGTCCCCGATGCGAGCACTCTCGTCGAGGCGGACCAGAACTCCTCGCTGTGCACCCGCTGGCACATCGTCCACGGCTCCGGGCCGGACCAGAGCCTGGTCACGGCGACGACGACCTGGGACGGTGCGGGCGGTGTCGGCGGCTTCTTCGAGCGCGCGTTCGCCCCCATCGGCGTCCGCAAGCTGCACACCGCGGTCCTGGACAAGGTTGCCGGACAGTCCGGGGGCTAGGATCCGGCCGCCGAGCGGTGCAGGGTCGGCCATACTTCCCGCGTCGGCCCCGCCGCCATCAAACCTGCCCGGCCCATCAAACCTGCCCGGCCCACCGAACCCGGCCGGCGAGCCGGACCCGGCCGGGCTGGGGCGAAGCCCCGTTAGACGTACATGTACATCCGCACGGTCGTGCCAACCCGGGTCGACCGGAGCTGGACGAGATCGCACAGCTGGTTGACGAGCCACAGCCCGCGGCCGCCGCCCAGGGACAGGTCCGGGCGGCGGCGTCCGGCCAACCGGTCGTACAGYCGGCCGCCGTCGCGGACCTCGCAGATCAGGCAGGCGTCGTCCGTCCAGAGGCGGACCGCTCCGTGGCCCCCGCCGTGGTGCACGCTGTTCGTGGCGACCTCGTGCACGGCCAGCTCGAACTCGCCGGTCCGCTCGGCGCCCAGGCCCCAGGCCAGGGCGACCCGGATCACCTCGGCGCGGACGTGCCCCAAGTCGCGCGGGCCGAAGGCGAACTCGACGCGGGGAACGCCGAGGTCCGGCAGGGCCTCGGCCAGCGGGTCGGGGCCCGGACTCGCGACGGCGGACCCGGGCGGTCGATACCGGGAACTGATCCGGCCCAGCCCGCCCTCCACCACCGCGGGATGGGTGCGCCAGATCTCGTCAACGAGCGCCGGGCCGATCCGGCCCACGTCATAGAGGCACCGCAGCCGCCACGCCGGCGGCGCGGCGAACGCCTCGTTGAGCAACGCCTCGTGCAGCATGGATTCCCGCCGCTCCGGGCCGGACCGGGCCAGCCATGTCGGCTCGCCGATCCCCCGTACCAGCCGACCGCGCTCGACACCGAGATCCAGAAAATCCTGCCAGGCCGGAATAACCCGGGCCGGGTTACGACCAAGCTCGGCCATATCGAGAAAAGAGACGCGCTGCGCGGCCCGACCGAGGGCTGCGCGTAACTGGCGTATCCGCGGCTGTGTCACGGCTACCAGGACGGCCTCGTCGACCGCGAGTCCGGCGAGCACGAAATCGCGCGTTGCGCTGAGGAAACCGGCGTCGCCCTGATACAGGAAAGCCTCGTGCCGAATCCCGTCGGCCCCACTTCCACCGGTGACCGGGCCACAGATGGAGCCCAGGGTGCTCCCGTGGCTCACTTCACACCCCGGCGCGGCAAAACGCGGGTCGCCCCCGTGGGAACCCACCCGCCCACTCACCGCGACCTCAGCGGCGGAATGCCGAGAATACACGCGGCCCGCGCCGGCAGCCCCGTCCCCAGTGTGCACGGGCACATCGTAGGTCATGCCGAACCAATGGGATATACCCCGCAACGCAATCAGACCGCCCAGCTCGTCAGAGCTGGTAGCGGAAACGACCCGACCAGCCCGGAACCGGTTCTCCGGCCGGGCGGACCACGCCGGGCCGGGCCGGTCGCCGCCGTGACCGCGCCACGCGGGGACGATGCCCGAGACCAGGAGGCCGGCGCTCGAGACCAGGAGGCCGCGGGAACGCGGGAACGCGGGAACGCGCACCGGGACCGCCGCCCGCGGGCGGAAAACCTCGTGATCACCCGTAGTCTCGCAGTCAGGGCGTCGGCGCGGGTCTCACCGCGCGGCGCCCGAGCGACGACGCGGCCGACCCCGGCCCGGCGACCGAAGATCGACGAGAAGGCGGATCAGGGATTGTGACGACGACATCTGTCCCGCAGCGTTCCATCCATCAGCGGATCGCCGAGGAGCTCGGCGTGCGCCAGGGGCAGGTGACGGCGGCGGTCGACCTGCTCGACGGTGGTGCCACCGTGCCCTTCATCGCCCGCTACCGCAAGGAGGCGACCGGCACCCTCGACGACACGCAGCTGCGCACGCTGGAGGAACGGCTGCGTTACCTGCGGGAGCTGGAGGATCGGCGCGCCGCGATCCTCGAATCGATCCGGTCGCAGGGCAAGCTGGACGACGCCCTGGAGGCGCAGATCCTCGCCGCCGACTCCAAGGCCCGGTTGGAGGACATCTACCTGCCCTTCAAGCCGAAGCGGCGGACCAGGGCGCAGATCGCCCGGGAGGCCGGCCTCGAACCGCTGGCGGAGAGCCTGCTGGGCGACCCCTCGCTCGACCCGTACGCCACGGCGACGGCCTACGTCGATCCGGAGAAGGGTGTGGCCGACGCGGGTGCCGCGCTGGAGGGGGCGCGGGCGATCCTCGTCGAACGGTTCGCCGAGGACGCCGACCTGATCGGCACGCTGCGCGAGCGGATGTGGTCGCGTGGTGTCCTGGTATCCCGGGTCCGGGAGGGCAAGGAGGAGGCGGGGGCGAAGTTCTCGGACTACTTCGACTTCTCGGAGCCGTTCACCTCGTTGCCGTCGCACCGCATCCTCGCGGCGTTCCGGGGGGAAAAGGAGGAGATCCTCGACCTGACCCTCGAACCGGACGTGCCGGCGGAGCCGGACGCCGCCCCGCCGCCCGGGCCGACCGACTACGAGACGCGGATCGCCGAGGCGTTCGGGATCTCCGACGCGGGCCGACCGGCGGACCGGTGGCTCCTCGACACGGTCCGCTGGGCCTGGCGCACCCGCATCCTCGTGCACCTCGGCATCGATCTACGGATGCGGCTGTGGACGGCCGCCGAGGACACCGCCGTGCGGGTGTTCGCGGCGAACCTGCGTGACCTGCTGCTCGCGGCGCCGGCCGGAACCCGGGCGACCATGGGTCTCGACCCGGGGTACCGCACCGGAGTGAAGGTCGCCGTGGTCGACCCGACCGGCAAGGTGGTCGCCACCGACACCATTCATCCGCACGTCCCGGCGCGGCGGTGGGACGAGTCGATCGCCACCCTGGCCCGGCTCGCCCGGGAGCATCGCGTCGACCTGATCTCGATCGGGAACGGGACGGCCTCCCGGGAGACCGACAAGCTCGCCGAGGACCTCATCCGCCGGCACTCGGAGCTGTCGCTGACGAAGGTGACGGTCTCGGAGGCGGGGGCGTCGGTGTACTCGGCGTCCGCCTACGCCGCGGCGGAGCTTCCGGGGCTCGACGTCTCACTGCGCGGGGCCGTGTCGATCGCCCGGCGGCTGCAGGACCCGCTCGCGGAGCTGGTGAAGATCGACCCGAAATCGATCGGGGTTGGGCAGTACCAGCACGACCTGTCCGAGTCCCGGCTGTCGTCGTCCCTGGACGCGGTGGTCGAGGACTGCGTGAACGCGGTGGGGGTGGACGTCAACACCGCGTCCGCCCCGCTGCTGACCCGGGTGTCCGGAATCGGGGCGAGCCTCGCGGAGAGCGTGGTGCGCCACCGCGACACGCACGGGCCGTTCCAGACCAGGGCCGCCCTGAAGGACGTCCCCCGCCTCGGGCCGAAGGCGTTCGAGCAGTGCGCCGGCTTCCTGCGCATCCCCGACGGGGACGACCCGCTGGATGCCTCCAGCGTGCACCCCGAGTCCTACCCGGTGGTGCGGCGCATCCTCGCGGCGACCAGCGGCGACCTCGGCTCCCTCATCGGCAACGGGGCGGTCCTGCGAGCCCTGAAGCCGAGCGAGTTCGTCGACGACACCTTCGGCCTGCCGACCGTCACCGACATCCTCGCCGAGTTGGAGAAGCCCGGCCGTGACCCGCGGCCGGCCTTCAGGACGGCGGCATTCACCGAGGGGATCGAGACGCTCGCGGACCTGGTCCCCGGCATGACCCTGGAGGGGACCGTCACGAACGTCGCCGCGTTCGGGGCCTTCGTCGACATCGGCGTTCACCAGGACGGCCTGGTGCACGTGTCGGCGATGTCGAAGAACTTCGTCAGCGATCCGCGCGAGGTCGTCAAGCCCGGCGACATCGTGACGGTGAAGGTTCTCGACGTCGACATCCCCCGCAAGCGGATCTCGCTGACGCTGCGGCTGGACGACGAGGCCGGTGCCGGGGGCCCGGGCCGCCGGGACGGCGAGGGTGACCGGCGGGGAGCCGCGGGTGCGGGCGCCGGACGCGGCGGAAGCCGTGATCATGGTGATCGGCGGAATGGCGGCCGGGGCACCGCGAGTGCGGGCGCCGGACGCGGCGGAAGCCGTGATCATGGTGATCGGCGGAATGGCGGCCGGGGCACCGCGAGTGGCGAACGCGGTGGTGCCGGCGGGCGCGGTGCCGGTGGTGCCGGCGGGCGCGGTGCCGGTGGCAGGAACGGTTCCGGTGGCCGCGGTGGATCCAGCGTGCCGGACGGCGCGATCGCCGAGGCGCTGCGCCGGGCCGGCATCGTCAACGGCGACCAGATCACTCTCGGTGAGTCCGGCCGCAAGCGCGGCTGACCCACTGACCAGGTGACGGGTGGGGCCGGTGGGTCGGGCCGGTGGGAATCACCGGCTCCGGTGCCGCCCACCGACCCCACCCACCTGGCCCCCAGGGTGCTTCGCGGATCGACGGTACGGATCCCCGAAGCACCCCGACGGCGGGCGAAGCCCGGTGCCGCCAGAAATACGGCATCGTCAGAAATACGGTGCCGTCAGAAAGAACCGATGATGATGCCGGTAATGGTGAGTCGATACTCGAAGGCGCTGAACAGCAGGGTGCGGCAGGCGGATATCACGCGACTTCGGTGAGCAGTCCGGTGGCAACATCGAAGATGAAGCCGCGGATGGCGTCGGTATGCGGGATGAACGGGCTCGCCTTGATCCGCGCAATCGACTGGCGTATGTCTTCGGCCAGGTCGGTAAACGACTCCACGGCCCATTCTGGTTTGATCCCGGTCTCGTCCTGGATCGAGCGTTTAAAATCGTCGTCGGTGAAGGTCAGCATGCCGCAGTCGGTGTGGTGGATCAGGATGATCTCGCGGGTGCCGAGCAGGCGCTGGCTGATCGCGAGGGAACGGATCTCGTCGTCGGTGACGACGCCGCCGGCGTTGCGGATGACGTGAGCCTCGCCGTCGCCCAGGCCAAGGATCGCGTAGACGTTGAGCCGTGCGTCCATGCAGGCGACGGCGGCGATGTGCTTGGACGGCGGCAGCGGAAGCGGCCCGGCGAAGGTCTTCGCGTAGGCGGCGTTGTTGGTCAGGTAGTCGTCGGTGACGGACATGGGTCCTTCCCGGGGGCGGATCGGTGGTGGAGGCCGGAGGTTCAGGCGGGATCCGCCGGTTCAGGCAGGATCCGCCGTGCCGGTCCAGGAGGCACGGAACGCCGCGGTGGTCGCGGCGACGGTGGTGGCGACCTCGGCCGGGCTGGCCGGGTTCGGGGCATTGTCGAACAGGGCCGCCAAGCCCGCGACGGCCTTCTCCGCGCGGGGGCGCCAGTTTTCTTCCCAGGCGGCGAGAACCGCGGCGTTGTCGGGGCGTCCGGCGATGGCGTGGCGGGCCAGGGCCGCGCTCCACGCCCGGCTGCGGGCGCCGTCGACGCCGGACTCGCGCAGCAGCTGGGCGGTCAGGCCGTCGCCGTTGGCGTCCGCGAGATCGGCGAGGGCGGTCTTGAGCAGGGTGTCGAGCGCCGGCTTGACGACGAGGTTCAGTGCCGTGAAGGCCTCCGCCCAGTCGTAGGCGACCAGCAACCGCTCCAGCGCCTCTCGGGCGGGTTGCCAGGCCGGGTCGTCTTCCCAGAACCGTCGGGTGACCCGGCTGTCGGCGAGGTCGGCGCCGTGGACCAACGACAGCGCCTTGGCCCGGTAGGCGATCCACTGCAGAGCGCGCAGTTCGTCGGCGGCCTGGAAGAACGCGGCGTTGCTGACGTAGGCGCTGGGTCCGAGTTGGCCGACGTACAGGCTGGTGATCTGCAGCACGTGGAACAGGTAGCGGGCGGGCAGGTAAAGCCGCGCGAGGACGCCCACCCAGACCGGGTCCAGGCCGGCATCCGCATCGAGGGCCTCGAAGTGGTCGACGACACCTTCGGCGTAGATCTCCCGGTCGTGCTGCAGGGCGATGTAGCGGCGGTAGTTGAGCTGGGCGGGGTCGCGGAACTCCTCCCAGTCCACGCCCCGCAGCGGCGAGCCCTCGCGGTAGCGCAGGTACCACCGGTTGATCGGACTGTTGGGATCAAGGTCGAACGGGGCCGGCTGCCGCCCGAAGTGGTAGTGGAAGTGGCCGGTGACGGTCTCGTACTCGTTGGGCTTGCGGCGGGCCCCGTCGAACACACTCCAGGTGCRCAGAGGCCTCGCCGTGGGGGAGGTGGTCATCCTCAGTCCTTCCGGTCCAGGTACCAGACGAGTTCGTCGTCGCTCACGTACCGCATCCGCCCGGCAAAGCCGGCGAGGGCGGGTTCGAGGGTGGCGAGCGGGACGGACCGGCCGGCGGCCTCCTCCAGGCTGGTGCGGGTGACCCGCAGGAAGCGGGGCGCGTTGATGCGCACGTAGCCGTTGCGGTCCTCCACGACCAGCGTCTGGTCGGGGTTGTCCTTCTCGATCGCGGCGTGCAGTGCCTCGACGACGTCCGGATCGAATCCGCGGACGATGGGGCCTACCAGGCGGCTGGAGTCGGCGGTCATGAAAATCGTCTCCCCGTCGGGGCCGCGGTCGCATCGCCACGGCAGCGGTGGTAGTGACGTCGGCCGTCGGGTGGGATCCCGACAATGATCCGCTCGCCGTCGGCGCGCACCGGGAAGCTGTACAGCCGGCAGTCGCTCGGGTTGAGGCTCTCGCCGGTCGCCAGGTCGAACTCCCAATGATGCGCGGCGCAGGTGAGCACCCCGTCCTCGACGGCGCCGTTGACCAGCGGGAACCGCGAGTGCGGGCACACCGCCTGGTACGCCCGTAGCGCCCCGCCGGGCAGGTGTGCCAGCAGCACCTGCTCGGCGCCCGCGGTCACCTCGAGCACATCGCCTTCCCACACCTCGTCCAGCGAGGCGACGTCGGTCCACGCCACTGTGGTGCCACCCGCCGACGCACCACCCGCCGACGCGCTACTCATCGAAGAAGGCTTCGACATGGTCGAGCGGGCCGACGCCGGCCTCGCCGATGCGCGCCTCGCGGGCGAGCACCTGACCGTTGTGGCGGATCCCCACCGGCGCGTCGCTGGCCGGCAGACGCCGGCCCACAACGTGGTGAGCGATCTTTTGGCCRACGACCTCGACGGTGTCGGCGTCGTCCACCGCCACCAGCAGCGACACGAAGTCGTGTTCGAAAACCGCGCTCAGCGGCAGCAGAGCCATCGGGCCCCCTCGGAGTGCTCGTGGACGTACTCGTGGACGTACTCGTGGACGTACTCGTGGCAGTGCTCCCGCGCTCCGGGGGTCACCTGTGCCCAAGACGTCATCRCCGTGCCGCCCTGGCGCCGGTTGCGCCCGCCGCCGCGGCCTGCGCCCAGGCGTAGCCGGTGGCATCCTGTCCCTGCTCGGCCGGCGACAGCCCCATGTAGGCGAGCACGCCGCCGAGGTCGGGCGGGCTGATCTCGCCGGCGAGGAACCGGTCCACCAGCGACCGGTGCCCGGCGAACCGCTCCGGACGCCGCGCGAAGATCCACTTGCAGGGTTCCGAGCAGAACAGGTAGTCACGGCCCCCGTGGGTGTGGCGCAGCGGAGCGGCCGAGGCCAGCGCGCCGGCCTCCACGCCGGCGGCCCGCACGATCGGCAGCTGGCACAGATTGCACACCAACGGCAGCGTCTCCGGGAAGGTGGCCTCGACCTTCCCCGCGCGGATGTTGTCGCCGATGGCATCCCAGTACTTGCCGAACGTGCGGTTCCAGCCCGGGTACTTCTCCTCCAGCCACACCCGCTCGTCCGCCGAGACGCCGGCGTCCGGGTTCCACCAGAYCGTCGGCCGCCAGTTCCACACCCCGAGGTGAATCGCGTGGTGGTACCAGGTGAGTTCGTTGACGAACTCCTCCCAGTACCACGGATACTCCAGGCCAAAGTCCCGGAACTGGTCGGAGAACTGCTTGATCACCCACTCTTCGATRAATTCCTTGAACGACATCGTCCGATGCTCGAGCGGGGTGTAGTAGTCCATCGACAGGCCGGTCAGCAGCGCGAACACCCGCCATGACCGCCAGAACATGTGATCGATGAGGAACTGGCCCCAGTCCTTGTGGCCGCCCTCGGCAAGGATCTTGATGGTCGGCTCGCCCTGCTGGGCATGGCGGGCCTCGTCCGTCTGGATACTGGAGATCAGCGATCCGAACTCCAGGTCGCCCACCTTGATCGCGTCGGCCGCCATGCCGAGGAACTGCAGGTTCGTGAAACCGGTCTCAAGGGTGAAGGTGAGCTGCAGCGCGATCGACAGCGCGTCGTTGGCGACGAACATGTCGTCGAACAGCTGCCGGACCGCGAGCACGATCCAGTCGTTCGTGTGGAACGCCTTGAGCGCCCAGTCGGCCCGCGGCTCCTTCCCGATCAACCCATAGGGGAAGAACGCCTGGATCTGGCCGTGCCGGACCTCGTCGAGCGTGCCGAACGTCGCCGTATTGCGCCACGCCGCCGCCCGCCCGAACCGGCCCATCCGCGCCTCACCGATGGAGGCGAGGTACTCCGGCATCGTGATCGCGCCGTAGTGCGCCAGGATCACCGACTTCCATCCCGGGTCGAGCTTCTCGAACAGCGCCGAGCGGGCGATCGCGTTCTTGACCGAGTACGTCGTGGTGTCCTTCGTCACCTGGTTGTGCACGTACTCCCGATAAGTGATCTTGTATGGCTCGTCCCAGGCCAGCCACCCCTCGGCTGGGACCCGGCCCGTCCCCGACAGCTCCTCTGGGAAGACGTCCTGCTCGGACACATAGCCAAACGACCAGTTGGTGTCGCGGGCAAGGTCGTACCAGTCACTGCGGGCAAGCTTCGGCATGCTCGCCTCCTTGGTGTTCCCCCAYGGACGCGGACCGAACCCGCCCGGTCCGGCGACGCTCCCGCGCCGCACGGCCCAACCCGGCATCGGCCGCTATCTCGACAATTTCAGTCGACAAGGAGAACTATGTGCGGGACGACCTTTKATGTCAAGGACTCCTAACGATCCGGTCCKGGCGGATCGGATTGCTAAGGTCCACTCGCGGGTTCCGACCTTCCCCGTTACGACCCTCGCGGCGGGTCGGCCGTCGCGAACCCGGGAAAGTCCCAACGGCAGGAGGCAGCGGTGCTGGCGATACACGCGGCGTTCGGACCGTGCGCGTGAGACCGCCCGGCACCCCCGAGGAACGCCACCCCGGACTCGACGCGAAGATCGTGGCCGCCCTCGACCGGATCGGCGAGGCCCTGCAGGTGCTCGCCCGCCGCCTGGCCGAGGCGCACGACCTGTCCCCCACCCAGCTTCGGGTCCTCGCCCGCATCTATGCGGGACCACCCCCGCCGGCCCGAACCAGCGCGCTGGCACGTGAACTCGACGTGGCCGACCCCACCGTCAGCGACGCCGTGGCGGCCCTGCGCCGCAAAGGGCTCGTAGGCCGCCAGCAGGACCCCGCCGACCGGCGTCACTACCGGCTACACCTCACCGCCGACGGCCAACGGACCGCGCACGCGGTCTCCCGGTGGACCGCCCCGGTCGAGGTAGCGACCTCCACGATCCCCCGCCCGGACGGCGAGCACCTGCTCGCAACCCTCCTGGACCTGCTGGAATGCCTGCACGCCGAACATCTGATCAGCGTGACGCGCGCGTGCACCACCTGCCGGCACTTCGAACCCGCACCCCGCCACGCCCGACCCGCCCGCCACGCCCAACCCACTGTTCACCGCTGCGCGTTCTTCGACTACCGCCTCGGACCGTCCGACATCCGGGTCGACTGCCCGGAACACCTCACCCAGGAGGAGTTCGCCCGCCGCGGCGCCGCGGGCGGCCGGTAACACCGAACGGGGCCAACCGGGTCATGCACGTCAACGTCCAYAGCGCCGCGGTCGGCCTGCCCGACGGCACGCCTGCGGGGTCCGTTGTCGACAGCTCACCGATCAGCTGCGCGAGGAGGGGGCCTGCGGGCCCATCATCACGAGACACTAGTCGGGGTAGGGCACCTCGGCGCGTGCCTTCTGGAGTGCGGCGGCCCACCAGGCAAGCTGGTTGAACAACGTCTTGGCGTAGCCGGGAGCGTCGGGATCAGCTGGCCGGCCAGCATCCCAGTTCACGAAGTAGTTCGGGAATGCCAGCCCGTCGCGAATGGTCACCGCGTGCAGCTCGGTGAGGACGTTCTCCAGGTGCAGGACCGCGTGCCGACCACCCGCCGCGCCGCCGTAGCTGACAAAAGCGACCGGCTTCGCGGTCCACTGGGTGAAGTGCCAGTCGATGGCAGCCTTCAGTGACGCCGGGTAACTATGGTTGTATTCGGGGGTTACTAGGACGAACGCGTCCGCGGCGTCGAGTCGCGCGGTCAGGGGTGCCATGCCCGCCGGGCGCGGGTATGAGTCTCCGGCGTACTTCGGCGACGCGGCGGGCAGGGATAGGGGGATCTCAAAGTCGGCGAGGTCGACGACCTCTACGTCGAAGCTCCCATGCGCGGAGGCCTGTTCGGCGACCCATGAGGCCACGACCGGTCCGAACCTCGCCTCGCGCACGCTGCCGACGACGATGACAAGTTTGCTGGTTTCGCTCATGCGTCACATGTTCGGTCGCGCCGGCAGCGGCAGCCAGACCGAGCGCAGGCTGGCCCTGATAGGGCCAGCCTCGGACGGCGTACCGAGGCCGTGCCGGTCTTACAGTGAAGAGCGTGAGTACGCCGCTGGGTGACTTCCTCCGCGCCAGGCGCGATGCCACCCGGCCCGAGACGCTCGGCCTGCCGGCAGGCCCCCGGCGCCGCGTCCCGGGGCTACGGCGGTCGGAGCTGGCTTCGCTGGCAGGAATCAGCGTTGAGTATCTCGTCCGGATCGAGCAGGGGAGCGACCGCAACCCATCGGCCTCCGTCGTCAACGCGCTCGCCGACGCGCTGCGCCTCGACGTCTCCGAGCGGGAGCACCTGCGCTACCTGGCCAAGATCGCCGCTGGCGTGTGTATCGGCCCGCTCACCCAACCTCGGCTGGAGGTCAGGCAGACAGTGCTCAAGCTGCTCGACCAGCTCGAGCCAGGGATCGCACTGGTCACCAACCGCCTGGGTGACATCCTCGCGTACACCAGTGGCTTCGACCTGGTCGCCCGACCGTCGGGGCTGCTCGATACCGACAGGCCCAACCTCACGCGCTTCGTCTTCACCGACAGGCGCGCCCGCGAGGTCTTCCCGGAATGGGATCAGATCGCCGACGAACGAGCCTTCGACCTGTGGCACGGCCCGTCGGCCGAGCGCTCGGCCCAATTCAGGGCGGAACTCGCTCCGGTCGCCGGCGACGACTTCACCCAGCGACTGAACCGGCACGCRCTACCACGGCGCGGTCCGCTGCGGTGGACACACCCCGTGGTTGGTGAACTGCGGCTTGACCGCGAGGTCCTGGAGCTCCCACCCGCCGATGCTCAGCAGCTGGTGGTATTCCTTCCCGCCGACGACACGACCGCCGACACGTTGAACCGGTTGCGCAGGAGGGGCGGTACCAGCCTGCGTGCCGTCAACTGAGCAAATATGGCGGCACGCCGCCACTCTTATCGAAGTCAAGCAGGTCCAGGTGTCCCCGTGGAGCAGTACCCGCGGGGGCTCGGTGTTCTCCGGCATCTGATCGCCGCGATCGACCGACCTGCCAGCATGATCGATCCTGGGCTCGCCCGCCACATCCGCGACGACTGTCCGATACGACACTGACGTAACGGTATGGTTGGTTTTCGTGGTACCGGAGCGCCAGGAAGGACCGAGGGACCCGATGGAACGTGCAGCGTGACGGCCCGGCAGCGAGGTCGGGCCGGGTACCGGGCTCGCCCGGGCAGGCCGTTATGGATGCCGCTGACCGCACTGACGATGGTGATGGCTGTTGTGCTGGGCGTGGCGGCCTGCTCGGATCAGCCCGAGCGTCCCCGCGCTCCGCGGCCGTCACCAACCACCACGCCCCCCTCCGCCGTGGAGCCGGCACCGTCCGGGCTGGGCTGGGTATCCGGCGCCAATGGAAACTTCCCGGCAGACGTGACCGCGTGGGCGGCGTGGACCCGCCGTCCCGTCGACCTCGCGATCGTTTTCACGGACCGCGCCAACTGGCCGAGCATCACCACGGCGTCCTGGCCGGTCGGGGCGTTCACCCGGGCAGCCTTTCCCGGGGAGCTGTCGGTGGCGCAACCGCTGTACCCGCAGAACGGCAATGAACAGGYGTGCGCTCGCGGTGAGTACGACGGCTACTGGGCCCAGTTCGGGCAGACTCTGTCGAAGTACGGCCGCGGCGACGCCTACGTGCGCCTCGGCTGGGAGTTCAACGGGGACTGGTTCTGGTGGCACGTCCGGGATCCGCAGGCGTGGAAAAGCTGCTTCCAACACGCCGCCACCGCGATCCGGTCGACCGCTCCGCACGTGAAGATCGACTGGAACATGACCGCGCACCKCGACAGCCTGCCCGGCAGCGGCGCGGACGTCTGGTCCGCCTACCCCGGCGACGCCTACGTCGACGTCGTCAGCATCGACTCCTACGACTCCTATCCGGCGTCCACGACGGAGCAGGTCTGGACCCGGCAATGCCAGCAGCGTTCCGGGCTGTGCACCGTCGCCGCCTTCGCCCGCGCCCACGGCAAGCGGTTCGCCGTCCCCGAATGGGGACTGGTGCGCTCGACCGGCGGTGGCGGCGACAACCCGTTCTACATCGAGAAGATGCACGAGTTCTTCGCGGCGAACGCCGGACTCCTCGCCTACGAGGCCTACTACAACAACGCGGAAGCTGACAACGTGCAATCCTCCCTGCACAACCCGAACCTGAGCCCGAACAGCTCCCGCCGCTATCTCGGCCTGTTCGGAAAGGACTGACGGCGGCGCCGGCGCGGACGTGGCCGTCGGCGACGTGTCCGCCTGCCAGCAAGCCGAGGGTGATCCCCGGGGGCTCTGTTGCGTTACGGGGAAGCTGGGCATGCCAGCGGGCCGGGGCGTCTGTCGGTCAGATAGCGGTAGCGAGTTCGGTGAACGCGGCGGCCAGCCTCAGCTGTGGGTTGCTGTCGATCCCGAGTTCGGAAGTGGCCGCGGCGGACGTTCTGGACTAAGGCGTGTCCGGCGCTGAGAGTTTGGACCGAGCGCAGCCATTTCAGCCCGCGCRGCGTCGTGCTTTGAGTCGGCCGTGGTCGGCTTCGATCCGGTTGTTCTCCCGGGCGGCGTCGACATGGCAGGCATCCCAGGCAGCAGCTCGTCGAGGAGCCTCGGGTAGACAGGTGCCTTATCGGTGGTGATCGCCACCGGCCGCCGACCATGCGTCAGCGCCCGAACGAACGAACCGTCAGGACCGCGACGGCGCCCGCCAACTGCTGGTCGACCACTACTTCACCGCCCCCAGCTGCCGGTTCCTGTTCGTGGACGACGTAGCTGAGGACAGCCTTGACCGGGGCATGCCGGGAAGGGCGGGAGCAGTCCTGACGTACGCGGGTCTTCGCGTCCGAGAGTCGTAGGCCCAACGCTACCGGCCACCGGACAGCCTGCTCACGTTCCTCRACAACCTCTGTCCTGTCTGGTGGCGGGCAGGTTCGTGGCCGGCCGAGGGCCGTGGAGCGGGACGGAGGTCTCGTAGTAGTCCGAGCATACGGCGGGTTCGCCGGCCGGTTCGTGACCTGGGCCGCCACCGTCATGAAGACCACCGTGGAGATCGTCCGGAAGAAGGAAGGACAGAAAGGCTTCCAGCCGCTTCCGAAGCGGTGGGTGGTGGAACCGCACCCTGGCCTGGATCGCCGGCCACCGCCGCCTCGCTCGGGACTACGAACGCGACCCGGCCAGCTCTGCCACCTTCGTCCACTGGGCCATGATCCGCACCATGGCCCGTCGTAAACATTCAGCTTCATTGTTGATGTTGCTGTGAGTGGTTGGCGCTCGTTCCGGGTCCGACTGTTGGCTGATGTGTGGCGCATCGGATCTGGTGCGTGTGGTGATGTGGTGGGGTGCCGCCGCCGGAGGAGATGTCGCGTGAGGAGCTGGTTGCTCTCGTGGTGGCGCGGGCGGGGCTGATCGAACAGCTGCGGGCCGGGATCGCCGAGCGGGAGGAGCGGCTGGCTGGGCAGGAACGTCGGGTCGAGGAGCTGGCGGCGGAGGTCGACCGGTTGAGGCGGGCGGGCTCGCGGAACTCGGGGAACCCGTCGTTGCCGCCGTCGTCGGACGGGGTGCTGCCGGGCCGGGTGGGGCCGAACCGGGCTGAGCGCCGTGCCGCCGGGGGCGGGAAGAAGAAACGTGGTAAGCAGCCGGGCAGGACGGGTGGACGCTGGCTTGGCGGGAGGACCCGGACCCCGGGTCGAGGCGCATTTTCCGGTCGGGGTGTGTGACTGCGGGGCGGCGCTGGCCGGGGCGAGGCCGGCGGGGGTCGCCCGTTCGCACCAGTCCCACGATCTCACCCCGGCCCGGGTCGACCGTGACCCAGCATGATCTCTACCGGGTCGTGTGCGGCTGCGGGCGCCGTCATGTGGCCGCCCGGCCCGGCGGGGTGACCGGGCTCGGCGTCGTAGCCCGCCGCCTCGACGATCTTGACCTGCTCCGCGAGGTCCTCGCCTACCTGGTGCTTCTCACGGAGCCGATCGACGGCCTGCCCGGCTGGTGGTGCCCCCACGGCCCCAGCCGCACGAAGGCCGGCCCGCCCGGTGGGCATGGCAACCACGGGATCGCCCACGGCATCACGGGCCCCGCCGCGCTTCTGGCCCTCGCCCTGCTCGACGGCGTCCGAGTCGAYGGACAGGAACAGGCGCTCAGGACGATCTGCCAGTGGCTCGATACCTGGCGGCGGCCAGCCAGCGAAGGATCGTGGTGGCCGGAGTTCGTCACGCTCGACGACCTCGACCGCGGCGAGCCCCGCCAACGCGGCCCGCTGCGGCCGTCGTGGTGCTACGGCGCTCCGGGTATCGCCCGCACCCAACAGCTCGCCGCCCGCGCCCTCGGCGACACCACCCGCGAGCACCTCGCTGAAACGGCGTTCGCCGCCTGCATCCGCGACCCGGCCCAACTGGCCCGGCTCACTGAACCCGGCCTCTGCCACGGGACCGCCGGGCTACTCGCCACCGCACGCCGGATCGCGGCCGACGCGCGAACCCCTATCGCCCTCGCACCGCTGCTGCGTCTGCACCAGGACACCGCCGCTGCGGCGGACGCATCCCCTGGCTTCCTCGACGGGTCGGCCGGGGCCGAGCTCGCCGTGGCCGGGACCACGACGTCTTGGGACGCCTGCCTCCTGCTTTGCTGACCGGAAGGCCCGACATGCACGAGACCCCATGGAAACAGCTGAACATCCGCTACCCCGGCCCGCAGCCCCGCGGGCGGGAAGACCAAGCCATCGGTCACCTGGCGCGCATCCTGCCCCGCGCCGAGGCGGACGGGCTCATCACCTCCTGGTTCTTCATCCGCGTTCTTCATCCGCAAGGGCGCCTGGCGCATCCGCTACCTGACCGCGCAGGACACGGACGGCCAGTACGACACGACCACCGACCGCCCMCACGCGCTGCTCACCGATGGAGTCCGCTGGACCGCCGACATCTACGAGCCAGAGGTCYACGCCTTCGGCGGCCCCGCCAGCATGAACGCCRCCCACGAGCTGTTCCACCACGACAGCAACCACCTGCTGTCGTTCCTCGCCACCAACCCGACCAACCGGCGCGAACACTCCCTCGTGCTGTGCACGGCGCTCATGCGCACCGCAGGACTCGACTTCAACGAGCAAGGAGATGTCTGGGCACGGATCGCAGAGCAGCGCTCGGTCTTCGCCAACCCGCCGTCGGACCCGCAGGTCTGGGCCTCCTTCACAGGCGACGTCCACCGTCTCCTCGTCGGCGAAGCCCGCGCAGACCTCCTCGGCAGCTGGCTCGACGCRTTCGAGGACGCGGGCGGAACGCTCCGGAAGCTCCGCGAAGAGGGCCAGCTTACCCGTTGGATACGTGCCATCATCGCACTACACGTGATCTTCCACTGGAACCGGCTCGGCCTCCCCGCCCGCGCACAGGCCATCCTCGCGACTGCCGCCCGGCAAGCCGTCCTCGGTCCCGCCCATCACCTTGATCGGCTACGCCCTGACCATCCCCGGCTCCTACGCTCAGGGTCCGCCCTGTGACACCTTCTAGCGTCGCCGTGCGCGCCGCCGTAGGGAGACTTCGTCGATGGGTCCCGGCGTCAGACCTCGCCAGCCTGCGGGGGCCCGAGATGGCCGGTCACTTCCACCCAGTCGGGCTCACGGTCCGTGCCACGGGCCACGACGACCATCAACCGCCGCCCGACGGCAACCTGGAGCCGATCGAAGTCGCGGCTGGCGGCGCCACGCTGCCGGCGGTAGGCGCCCAGCTGCGCGGGTTCCAGCGGCCGGTCGAGGACGCCGAGGAAAAGGCGCAGGTTGGAAGGGCCGACCAGATCCGCGGTCACCCACTCCCCGCGCACGGTCCGGCCGAAGGCACCATGTTCCCGGCCCCGCGTCGGTGGCGGCGCGGTCGCGAACAGCCGATCCTCAAGCGCCGCCGCCCTCGCCATGGCCCGGTTCCGATCCGGCGGGATCTGCCCTGCCCGAGCCGGCCCGCTGGGCGCATCAGGACTCGGCGCGTACGAAGCCGCGCTGGCCGGGGCCTGATATCGAACAGGTCGACATCGTCGGTGATGACTGCGTTACCGCCGTCCCGGACGAGCTGGTAGCCGTCGACGGCGGAGTCCGCGATGGACGGATCGAATCCGGCGCGGACCAGGTCAGTCCGCTGGCGACCAGCGCCTGTTCGCCGGCACGGTGCCTGGGCGAGGGCAGATTGTCGGCGTCATCGGCTTTCCCGCCGATGGCGGRCAGCTTGACAACCTTCCGGACGCCGTAGGCACGGGCCGCCTGAATCATGGCCAGGTCATGCTCGGCGACCGAGCCGGTGGGGCTCGGAGCGGTCAGCAGGAAGACGCTGTCCACACCAGCGACCGCGCTGTGGAGCGAGTCAGCACGTTCGAAGTCGGCCTGCACGACATCGATCAGCGCGCCATCAGGAAGACGGAGACGGGCTGGTTCTCGCGTCATCGCCCGAATCCGAGCGCCCCGGCCGACTAGGAGGCGCAGCACCTCGCGACCGACGGTGCCGGTCGCACCAGTAATCAAGATCATGGGACCATCGTGGTGGCGACGGACCGCGGTTTCTAGGAAATTCCGGCACACCGGTACAGGAGTTGACCTACGAGAAGCCCCGTCCCCAACGACTACTGTGGTCACCGGCCTCACCCGGGCCGCCTACCACCCGAGCAAGGCCATCCCTCTGTGCATCCAGGTGCGGATCACCATCGGCTTCGTGCCGACGGTGCTCGGGATCGCYGCGGCCTGGGGGCCGGCAGCGACCTGGCCTGCCTGCCGGTCTTCGTGTTCTGCCTGCTCCTGCAGCGCCACATCGTCGGGGGCGTGGCGCGGCGAGGCTCACAGTCGGCTTGTCGACGTCCTGCTCGGCCATGCTCAGYGGGCGCGTCCGCAGCGGCACGATACGTCCCGCGCCCGAGTGGACCACTGCCCCTCGCGGTGYGGAGCTGCCCGCGATGATGAAATGACCGGCCGGCGAGCCGACGTCGACCATGTCTCTACTCTACCAATGACAGATACCCTGATCTCCCAATAGCAGCAGGCCGTCAGGTCTGCCAATCCGACCGCCAGCAGGGAGCACCGCACCACGCGGATCGCGATCGTGTTGGACGGCTTGCGCGTGGCGCGTGGCGCGTGGCGCGTGGCGCGTGGCGCGTGGCCGAGGGCCATCTCATGGCCTGGGCGACGGTACTCGGATCGCCGCGGGTAGGCACCGGCCGCCCATGATCCTGTTTACCCGACGGCACGGCGRATGCCGCCGATGACAAGACGCAGGCCGAAGTCGAAGTGCTCCTTCTGGTGCGGAGCAGGGAGATGGTCGAGCGCAGCGAACAGCTGCGGGTGACGTCGTGGACCGACCGGGCCAATGAGCCGTGCGGCGCTCGCGGACGGATCGGGCAGAGCGGCGGCGAGTTGTTCCTCAGTTGTTCCTCAGTGCTGTGACTGACCACGTAGTAAGTGATCGTGTCCGTCGACCACGCGGCATCTCGGCTGGACAGTCCCCCCACGCGGAGAGCGGAGACCAATTGTTCGCCGTACGCCAGCGCGTCGGGCAGGGGAAAGAAGACGCCCGCGAACAGCCGAGCACCGTCGCGGCGAGACAGCCGTGCCTCGTGCAGACGATGAGCGAGTTGGGCGACCTGGTCGTGCCAGGGCTGGCGCTCGTCGAGGTCTGACGTCACTCCGGCCAGCAGCGCGTCGACCATCGCCTCCAGCAGCAATGGCACCGGCAGCGAACCACCGCCGGAACGGCACGACAACACAAACCCCGGATTCACATCAATCAATCACCAGCATTCGACCCGACCGCCAACCGCGACGATGGGCCGGTGAACTCATAGCTGACGCACAGGTGCCGTAAAGGCCAGGTTCAGCTATCCCCGCGATGCTTGCCGCCGTGCAGAATCAGTTGCCATCCGCGAACGGCGGCTCATGATCTCTCCAGTCCGGCTGATCGCGCGCCACCGGTGGGTGGTCGCCACGGTCACGGCAGTCGTCGTCGCCGCGGCGGTCACGACCTACGTGTTCACCCGCGGCGGTTCGTCCGGGCCGGCCGCCTCCTCGTCGCGGACCGTCGCCGCCAGCATCGGGACCATCAAACAGTCGATCACGACGACCGGAACGATCGAACCAGCCACCGAGGCAGCCCTGAACTTCACGGCGGCGGGGAAGGTCACCAGCGTCCTGGTGGGCGAGGGCGACCCGGTGAACGCCGGCCAGCCGCTGGCGACCATCGACTCGGCGTCGTTGACCGCGAGTCTCGTCCAAGCCAAGCTAACGCTGGCGAACAGCCAGGCCAAGCTAGCCTCCGACCAGGACTCCGGGGCGTCCAGCACACAGCTCGCCGTCGATCAGGCCTCGGTGACGACCGCGACCGACGGGGTGTCGACCGCGCAGGCCGCGCTGGACGGCGCGACTCTCACCGCACCGGTCAAGGGTGTCGTGGCGAGCCTGTCCCTGGTGGTCGGCCAGCAGGTGGCGGCATCCTCCGGCGGGAGCGGATCAGGCCAGTCCGGCGGATCCGCGAGCTCGGCAGGCGGGTCCGGATCGGGCGGCGCCGCCTCGTCCGGCCTGGGGTCGGCCGCCGGGTCGGGGTCGGGGTCGGGGTCGGGCTCGGGGTCGGGCTCGTCCGGCTCGTCGTCCGGCGCACAGATCCTGGTGATCAGCACCGACTCGTGGATCGTAAACGCCACCGTGGACTCCAGCGGGGTCGGTCTGATCGCGAAGGGCGACCAGGCGACGATCGTGCCGGGCACGGGTGGCACCGGAGGCGTGCCGATCGGCCGGCTCCCCGGTGGCGGCGGTGGCGGTGGTGGCGGTGGAACTGGCGGTAGCGGCGGGCCGGGAGCCGGTTCCGGTCCCGCGAGCCAGGGCGGTGCGGGCACCTCCGACGCCGGCAGGAACACGGTCTACGGGACGGTGTCGTCGGTCGGCCTCATCGCGTCGAGCTCCGGAGGGACGGCAGCCTTCCCGGTTATGATCAAGGTGACCGGCAGCCCCGGCGGGATGCACGCGGGTGACACCGCGACAGTCTCGTTGACCTACAAGCAGCTCGGCGACGTTCTGGTCGTCCCGACAGCGGCGATCACTCAGGCCGACGGCAAGCCCACGGTCTACGTCCTGTCCAACGGCAGGAAGACCGCCACGACCGTGACGACCGGACCCACCGGAGGCGGCTTCACGCAGGTCGTCTCCGGGCTGTCGGAAGGCGACAAGGTCGTGGTCGACACCCCGCAGGTGGCCACCCGGAGCGGGTCCGGAACCGGCCCGGGCCGGGCCACGGGCCAGGGCGGTACGGGCAGGTTCGGGGGCGGTGCCGGGTTCGGCGGCGGAGGCGGTTTCCCCGGAGGCGGGGGTGGCGGCTCCGCTGGTCGGGGCGGCGGCTTCGGCGGGGGTGGCTGAGGTGGTCGGGACAACGGAAAACGAACTGGCCTGGACGCCGGAGGAACCGGCAGGACAAGAGCAGACAGGACAAGAGCAGGCAGGGCAAGAGCAGGCAGGGCAAGAGCAGGCAAGGTCGGGAGGGACGGCGGGTCCGGCGACGCCGCTCCCGCCGTATTCGGACAACGACACCCTCGTCGTCAACGCCCCTGTCATCGAGCTGGACCAGGTGACCAAGTCCTACCGGGCGGGATCGCTGGACGTCACGGCRCTGCGTGGTGTCTCGGCCCGGATCGGAACCGGCGAGTACGTCGCGATCGTCGGGCCGTCCGGGTCCGGGAAGTCGACGCTGATGCACATCATCGGCTGCCTCGACGTGCTCACCTCGGGCAGCTACCGGCTCTCTGGGGAGGACGTCGGCGGGATGAGCGAGGCCGACCTGGCCGAGATCCGCAACCGCCGGATCGGCTTCGTGTTCCAGCAGTTCAACCTGTTGCCGTCGCTGTCCGCGTGGCGCAACGTCGAGCTGCCCCTGACCTACCGGGGGATGCGCCGCGAGGTCCGCCGGGCGCGGGCCGTCGCGGCACTCGACCGGGTCGGCCTCGCCGACCGGGTTGAGCACCGGCCGGGCGAGCTGTCCGGCGGCCAGCAGCAACGCGTCGCGATGGCCCGGGCGCTGGTCGGCGACCCGTCGCTCATCCTGGCCGACGAGCCGACCGGAAACCTGGACTCCACCGCCACCGGTGACGTGCTGGACCTCCTCGACGAGCTGCACCAGCAGGGCCGGACGATCGTCCTGATCACTCATGAGCTGGACGTGGCGGCCCGGGCGCACMGGGTCGTGCGGATCCGGGACGGCCTGGTCGAGTCCGACACGGCGGCATCCTGATGGGCTGGCTGGAGACGCTGCGCACCGGGTGGGACGCGATCCGCACGCACCGGCTGCGCTCCGGGCTGACTGTGCTGGGCATCCTGATCGGGATCGCCGCGGTGGTGCTCACCGTGGGCCTCGGCGTCGGCACGCAGAACAAGGTCGGATCGCAGATCAGTGCCCTGGGCAGCAACCTGCTCATCGTCTCGCCAGGCAGCTCGACGAGCCCCACCACCGGCCTGCGCGGCGGGTTCGGCTCCGCCTCGACGCTGACCATGACGGACGCGGCCGCATTGTCGTCACCGGTCTCCACACCGGACATCGTCGGGGTCGCCCCGGTCAAGCAGGGCCAACTGACGCTGGTGAACGGGGCCACGAACTGGACGACGACGGTGGTCGGCACGACTGCGGCCTGGCGCCCGGTGCGCAACCGCACCCTCGCCGAGGGCCGTTTCCTCACCACCACGGACGACGCCCAGTCGGCGGCGGTGACCGTCCTCGCCTCGGACACCGCCGAGCAGTTGTTCGGCCGACGCGACCCGGTCGACCAGAGCGTGACGATCAACAACATTCCGTTCACGGTGGTCGGGGTGCTCGATCCGGCCGGTTCGAACACCACGAGCAACCTCGACGACCAGGCGGTCGTGCCGCTGTCCACCGCGGCGAGCCGACTGTTCGGCGGGACGACCCGCACCTCGGTCTCCTCGATCTACATCGAGGCACGTTCGTCGTCCACGCTCTCAGCGGCCTATCAGGAGGCGACCGACCTGCTGCTGAACCAGCACGGCATCGCCAACCCGGCCAGCGCCGACTTCACGATCACCAGCCAGCAGTCGCTGCTGGACACCGCGACCTCGGTGAGCAAGACCCTCACCGTGCTGCTGGCCGGCATCGCGGCACTGTCCCTGCTGGTCGGCGGGATCGGCGTGATGAACATCATGCTGGTCTCGGTGACCGAGCGCACCCGCGAGATCGGGCTGCGCAAGGCGTTGGGCGCACCACCGGCGGCGATCCGACGCCAGTTCCTGGCCGAGGCGTCCGTGCTCAGCTTCGCCGGCGGGGTGGTCKGCGCGCTGTTGGGCATCACCGGCGCCCTGGTGCTGCCGCACTTCATCGACAACCCGGTGGCGATCGTGTGGTGGGCGGTGCTCGGCGCGATCGCCGTGGCCGTCGCCATCGGTATCGCCTTCGGCGTCTACCCCGCTAGCCGGGCCGCCCGGCTGGCTCCCATCGACGCACTCCGCAGCGAGTAGCCATCCCAGGACGAGGATCGAGATCTTGACTGGTCAAGCACCGCTCACCAGGTCCCTGACCGGCGGCCGCCCGACGCGGCTCGCCCTCGCCGCCGCCACGACCATGCTGGTCGCGGCGCTCGCCGGCTGCGGTGGCTCTTCGACCGCGGCGTCGGCACAGGGCAGTCCGAGCACCGGCCAGCCGGGCGGCCCGCCCGGTCAGGGGGGCCGTGGATCCGGCGCCGGCGGCCCGGCCGCGTTCGGCACCATCGCCGAGGTCGACGCCGCCAGCGCCAGCTCCGGCAGCATCGAGGTCCAGAGCCAGCCGTCGGGGCAGGTGACGGTGAAGTTCACCGGGACGACCACGTTCACCCAGATCATCGCCGCGACCCTCGCCGACGTCAGGCCAGGGGTGTGCGTCTTCGCCGCCGACGTGCCGACCGGGAACGGGGCATCCGGTTCGCCGGCCGGCGGCGCGGGCGGCACCGGTGGCACGCCGGACTCGGCGGCGCCCAGCCCCAGGCCGAGGCCCACCTCGTTCACCGCCACGACGGTGCTGATCAGCCAGCCGGTCGGGGACGCCTGCACACAGCCGACCGCCGGGCGACGGCCGACCGGCCAGCCCCGGCCGAGCGGCAGCCCGCGTCCGCGCTCGCTGGGCACCCGAGGGCCGGGAGGCTTCCGAGACGAATTCGGCGCGCGCGCGGAGGGCAAGGTGGCCTCGGTGTCCGGCTCGACCGTCACCGTCACCGGCAGCGGCAGCGGCAGCGGCAGCGGCAGCGGGGCAGCCATCACCTACACTGCGCAGGTCAACGGGGACACCAGGTACACCCAGTCGGTCACCGCGACGGCCAAGGCACTGGCCGTCGGGCAGTGCGCGACCGCGAACGGCCAGACCGACGACACTGGCGCCGTCACGGCGACCCACATCACGCTGAGCCCGAAGACGAACGGCCGCTGCACCGCCGGCTTCGGCGGCGGCGGCTTCGGCGGCGGCGGCTTCGGCGGCGGCGGCTTCGGCGGCCAGGGGGGCGGCAGTGCGGGCTCCGGCGCCACCGGCTCCGGTCGCACCGGGTCCACAAATGCCTGAAGGGGCAGTGTCCGAGAAGGCAGCGCCTGAGGAGAAGCCGCGGCCGTCGCGCCGCCGGTTGGGTCGGCCCCGCAAGGTCGTGGTGGGCGGCACGGCAGCGGTGCTGTTGGCTGGTACCGGCGTCGGAACGGGGCTCGCGGTCACGGCGGGCCCGGGGCCCTCCTACCGGCTGGCCACCGCCAGCATGGCGTCGGTGACCCAGGCCCTCACCTCGGTCGGAACGGTGGCCACAGTCAACAAGGCGACACTGGCGTTTCCGGTCGCCGGAACGGTGACCGCCGTGCCGGTGGCGATCGGTGACCAGGTCACGGCCGGGCAGACGCTGGCCGGCCTGGACCCGGGGCCGCTGCGGCGAGCCCTGGACGCGGCGAACGCGACGCTGGCGAACGCGCGGCTGGCACTGACCGCGGACGAGTCGGGCCAGACCTCGTCGGCGACCGCTTCGGGGACGGGCCCGGGCACGTTCACAGCGGCGGGGGCCGTGGCCACCTCCCTGGCAGACGTGACGGGCAGCTCGTTCCGGGGCGGCTCGTCGTCCGCCGGCATCGAACTGATCAGTTCCTCGACCGGACGCTCCCCGGCGCCGACCCCGGCGGCGGCTCCAGCCGGGACGACGGACAACGGGACGACGGAGCCGGGCACCCTCCTGACGGCGGTCACCACAGCGCAGCAGGACGTCGAGAATGCCCAGTCGTCCCTCGACAGCGTGCTGGCCGGCCTCGGCGCCGATCTCGGGAAGCTGACGTCCCCCGGCGGAGGCTGCGTGGTGGTCGCCGGGCCGCCCCGCGCGCCGATCACGTACACGACGACGCCGGTCCTCGCCGCCCCGTCGGACGCCACCGGGAAGATCAGCGGGACCGCCGGCGCCGACGACGCGATCACTCTGCTCCGGGACGGCGCCGTGGTCGCCTCCGTGACCGGTTCCTATGCCTTCACCGGTCTAGACGCGGGCACGCCGTACACGGTGAAGATCGAGGATCCCGACCCGACCGGTTCCGTTGACGCCCTCCAGTGCCAGCACGCGATCGGTGCCCTCGTCGCCAGGTACAGCACATCGCCAGGGCCGTCACAGCCGTCGGACCTGGCCACGCTGGTGTCCCAACTCGCCGCCGCCAAACTGAACCTGGACGCTGCGGTCCGCGACCTCGGCACGGCCGGCGTTCCGACAGCCGGCGTTCCGACAGCCGGCGTTCCGACAGCCGGCGTTCCGACAGCCGACGCTCCGACAGCTCCGGCCGCCTCGGCCATCCCGACCGAACCAGCCCAACCAACCCAACCAACCCAACCAGCCACTTCGAGCGCCCGTCCGCTGAGCGCGCCGGCCCCGTGGGTGCCAGGTGCGACGGGTGGGCCGGCTCCCGCCCCCAGCCACGGTCCCGCCCCCAGCTCCTCCGGTGGAGGATCGACCGTCCGCTCCGGAAGCTCGGCGGGATCGTCCCGCAGCGTGGGCGGCGGTACGTCCAGCGGCGGTACGTCCAGCCGGGCGGCCAGGGTCGTCACCGCCGAGCAGCTCGCGGCCGACCAGGCCGCCATCGACGCGGCTGTCGCGCAGGTGGCGCTGGCCCAGCAGAACCTGGCGGAGACGACCCTGACCAGCCCCGTCACCGGGACGGTGGCCGCCGTCTCGATCTCACCCGGGATGACCGTCGGCGCGTTCTCCAGCACCAACGCCATCACCGTGCTCGGCGCCGGTGGCAAGCAGGTCGTCACCACGGTCCCGCTGTCCGCCGTGGACCTGGTGCGGCCCGGCGACCGGGCCGACGTCACCGTCGACGGCGTGTCGACGCCGCTGACCGGCACCGTCTCCTCGATCGGCGTCCTGAACAGCACAACCGGGTCGACCACGACCTACCCCGTCAAGATCGCACTGGCGGCGACGCGGACGAAGCTCTTCGACGGCACCGGCGCGACCGTGTCGATCGTGGTACGGGAGGTCCGGAACATGCTGACCGTGCCGACCTCGGCGGTGCACCGGGTCGGCGGGCTGAGCACGGTCTCGGTCCTGCGGAAGGGCAAGGCGGTGACCGTCCGGGTGACCACCGGGGCGGTGGGGGCCGACCGGACCGAGGTGACGTCCGGCCTCACCGCCGGTAACCAGGTCATCCTCGCCGACCTGCACGCGGCGCTGCCGTCGGCACGCACGAACTCATCGTCCACCAGAGGCGGAGCTCTGAGCGGCGGGGGCGGGCTGTTCGGCGCGGGTGGGGGCGGTGGGGGCGGTGGCGGTGCCGGGGGCCGGGGCGTCCAGCCCGCCCGGGGTGGCTGAGCCAGATCCAGATCCAGTTTTCGGAAACCGTTGACAAGACTCGTGCGTCGGAGCCGACCGCGCGACCGCAGGCATAGTCAGATATCAGGACTTCTCGGCTTGTTGATCTCCGACATAGCAGCACTGGCCCGCCATAGCGATCAAAATCATCTGGTACATCGCCGCGAGCCCGCCTCTCCCGGCGGCCGGGTTCGCCCGCGACGCAGCGCGACAAACGGAGATCGTTTAGCGGGTGACGACACAATGAGCACACATCGAGCACACGCGCGGCCCGACGGACCCGCGCCGGAGGGTCAATTTTTCGAACGATGCAGGCCAAACCAATATCGTTCAAGGTTCGCGGCAGCTGCAGGGCGGGAAACCCGCCGGTTAAAAGCCCGTAGGACAGCCTGCCGTCTAGTATCGCATAGTGCCGTCATGTGTGTGTTCGTGCAGGTCACGGGCACTCTGTGTGTCCCGGGGTGCCGGCGGCTGCCGGGTGCTGGTTCGTCGTCCGGGTTCACGAGGTGCACACCCGAGCGCCTGCGCCGCGTGACCGTGGATCTTGAGTAGCCATTACGCTGGCATGAGTCTCCTACCCACCCTGAGATGGTCCAAGCCAGCGCCCTGCCCCGTCACGGACCAACCACTCTCGGCCGGGCAAGGCGAGCTCGGCCTCGGGCTGAACATGACCGGTTCCGGTGGCGCCCCGCCGAGTACGCCCTTGCTCAGGCACGCATGATCGACGCAGCGCGCCCAGGGCTCGGTGGCCGGTCACGACGGGTGCTGGCGGATCCGGCGCGAGACCCGCGCCTATGGGCTCTGGAGCGCCGCTATACTGGCGCGGTGAGGGACCGGTTTCGGTAGGTCACGGTCTTCGGAGGCAGAGGGCCAGGATCCGGTGATCGGGTTTCTGTAGGCGGCGTTCGGTCATCTCGCGACGGCCATGCCGACGCTTTGGACGCCGTGACCCGACTGATGCCGGTGGCTCGGAGCAGGCCRATTTCCCGAGGGACGAAAGCGCCCCTGACCGGACATTCTGTCAGTCGGTCTCCTGTGACGTGGCGACCTCGTAGAAGGCGTCCGCGAGGGCAAGGATGACGCTGTTGATCCCAGGGCCGTCGCTGAAGAAGTAGTCGGCCATGGTGTTGTGGGCTTCCTGGTTGTCGAGGACGGCCTCGGTGACGACGGCCTTGAAGTCGTCGGAGTCCATGAACTGCTTCTTCGAGTTGACCTGGGTCTGCCTGACGAGGTCGGGGTAGGCGAGGAGTCGCTGGACCAGGCCGTCGACGAACTCGCGGATCTGGGACTCGGTGAAGGACTCGGCGCCGAAGAGGTCGTTCATCTTGTCGATCACGACCTGGAGCGCGACGTACCTGGGCTCCTTGCGGGCGCCGGTCCCGGCGGCGCTGATTCCCTTGAGCTCGCCGTCGCCGGTCAGCGAGATGTCGACGGCGATCCGCTTCTCGTGTCTGACCCCGACCAGGACGACGTCGGAGAGGTCGACCTCGGCGGCCCAGGAGGAGTCGGCGATGACCTTCTCCAGGAGGCGTAGGAAGATGGAGAGCATCTCCAGGTGCGGGTCGCCGTAGTCGACGATCTGGCTCATGAAGTCGTAGAGCCGGACGTAGGTGGAGACGTCCTGACGGAACAGGTCGAGGGTGCTGAGCGTGACCTTGTCGTCGGCCTCGATCGCGGCGGCGTAGCGGCTCGCGAACTCGTGCTTCGCCGGAGCGATCGCGGCCGAGAGCGCGTTGTTACCCTTCCGCTTCACCCACAACTCGGCGACGTTCCGTACCTGGTCGGCGGTGTAGATCCCCGTCTGGGCGAGCTTGGCGGCGAGGTGGGCGACGACGTACGGGTCGGTCTCGGTCTCCAGGGTCGCACCGGTGAAGTACGGCTCGAACGCGGCCCGGATGTCGTCGGGCGTGTTCACGAAGTCGAGGACGAACGTCGTGCRCTTGATCTCCCCGCCCGCGGTGCGGTGGGTGCGGTTGAGCCGGGAGAGYGTCTGCACGGCGGTGACCCCGGAGAGCTTCTTGTCGACGTACATCGCCGAGAGCAGCGGCTGGTCGAAGCCGGTCTGGAACTTGTTGGCCACCAGCATGATCGTGTAGGTCCCGCCCTTGAACGCCGCGGCCAGGTCCGCGCCGGCGCCGGGGTTGAGGTTGGTCTCGGTGAACTCGACGTCCTCCGCCGGCACCGGCCCCCACTCCGAGGTCCACACCTCGTTCTCGTCCATCGTCACCGACCCGGAGAAGGCGACCAGCGTGCGGTAGGTGTACGACGGATCCTCCGCGACCCGGCGAGCGATGTAGGCGTCGATCGCCTTCTTGTACTTCACCGCGGCCTTGCGCGAGTCGGTGACGACCATCGCCTTCGCCCTGCCCTCCAGCAGGTGGGCGACGTTGGCGTGGAAGTGCTCGACGATGATCTKGACTTTCTGGCTGATGTTGGTCGGGTGCRGCTTCACCCACCGCATCAGCCCCTTACGCGCGGCGCTTTCCTCGACTTCGCTGTCGGCGGTGGCCTTACCGGCGATCTTCAGCGCGGTGTCGTACGACTGATAGCCACGCAGAACGTCGAGGATGTACCCCTCCTCGATCGCCTGCCGCATCGAGTACAGGTGGAACTCGACCGGCTTCCCGTCCGGCCCCTTCCGCCCGAACATCTCCAGCGTCTTGGCCTTCGGGGTCGCGGTGAACGCGAAGTAGGAGATGTTCGGCGAGTCGGCCCGCTCGCTCATCCGCGCCGCCAGAAGCGATTCCAGGGCGACCTCGCCGCCGTCGGCGAGGTCCTTGATCTCCTCGGCGGTGAGCACGGCTTTCAGCTGGGAGGAGATCCTGCCGGACTGCGACGAGTGCGCCTCGTCGGCGATCACGGCGAACTTCCTGCCCGTCAGCCCCTTGTCCGCCTGGATCTCGTCCATCGCGAACGGGAACGTCTGCACCGTCACCGCGATGATCARCTCGCCGTTCCGCAGCGCGGCGGCCAGCAGCCCGGACTTCGACGTCGCGCCAGCCTTGCGGACGTCCTCCGGGCTGATCGTGGCCACGATCCTGCCGGACCCGTCGATCTGCCGGATCGCCTCCTGAAGCTGCCCGTCAAGCACCGTCCGGTCCACGACCACGAGGACCGTGTCGAAGACCTTCTCGTCGTCCACGTGCAGCCGCGCCAGCCGGTGTGCGGTCCAGGCGATCGTGTTCGTCTTCCCCGACCCGGCCGAGTGCTCGATCAGGTACCGGTGGCCGACGCCCTCCTCGCGTACGGCGTCGACGATGGTCGTCACGGCCTCCCACTGGTGGAACCGCGGGAAGAGCATGCTGGTACGTCGCACCGACGTCCCCGTCGCGACGTCCCACTCCTCCCGGGTCTCCACGATCATCAGCCGCCCGACGATGGTGAGCCAGGCGTCCTTCTCCCAGACCCGCTCCCACAGGTACGCCGTCGCCGACCGCCCCTCGGCACCTGGCGGGTTCCCCGCCCCGCCGTCATGGCCGATGTTGAACGGCAAAAAGTGCGTCTTCTCCCCCTCCAACCTGGTGGTCATCGCCGCCAGGTCGTTGGAGACCGCGAAGTGCACCAGCGCCCGATGCCCGAACGACAACAACGGCTCCGCCCGACCGTTCGTAACCGGGCGCCGGTCCTTGCGGTACTGGCGGATCGCCTCGTCCAGCGACTGCGTGAAGTCCGTCTTCAGCTCCRCCGTCGCCACCGGCAGCCCGTTGACGAAGAACACCAGGTCGATGCTGCGCTGATCGGCGGTCGAGAAGCGCACCTGCCGCATCACCCGCACCCGCATCGCCGCATACTGCGCAGTCGTCGTCGCGTTCAGGCTGGTCTCCGGCCRGAACTGCGCCAGCTTCAACCGGCCACCACCGATGTAGACGACCCCGTTACGCAGGATGTTCAACGTCCCGCCGCCGTGCTCCAGCGGCCTGTCGAGCGCCGTGGCCAGCACATCGAGGAACTTCGCCGCCGACCCGGCCGCCTTCAACGCCTTCCCGTACGCCGCCTGCTGAGTCTCCTCCAACCAGGCGAACACATCCGCGGGGAAGAGCGCCCGCTCACGGTCATACCCGGTGTCGTTCGCCGAGTACAGCCACCCGTGAGCCTCCAGGTACGCGCAGATCTCGGACTCGAAGACGACCTCGTTGTGGTCGGCCATCAGGCGGCCTCGCCAACGTCGAACTGTCCCGTCACGGCGGCGGTAATGAGCGCCGACCGGCGCTCTCGGGAKAGCTCGATGAATCGCGCGGTCTCCTCGATCAGGACATCGATCTTTATGGTCTGACGATCAAGTCTTGCGGCCACGAGCACTTGCTCCTGCGGATCCACGGAAGGAATGCGCATGGCGCGGAGCTTCTCGGCCGTCAGGTGCGGAATCGTCGACTTGTTGCATACGATGTCAATCACGCCGATGTCCCGGTAGGTCCGCAGGACATAACCCAGCCAAGCGGACGACCAATTACCGAGTGGACGGAGTCGGTTGACGGTCTTCTGGAAGGACCACCCAGGCATGTCCTCCCGAACCAACGCGTTCGTCCCGACGGCTCCGCCCTCAACTACGAGCAAGTCGCCCTTGAGTAGGTTGAGGTTCGCCGCCTCCGCCTCCGAGTAGGGCATCTCCTTCACGTCGTCGAGCTTCAGCCCGGCGTCCTGAATATTCCCAGCTCGGATGTAGGGGAGCAGCCGATCTTCGGCACGAACCGCCTTGCCAGCATCCAACATCTTCCCGAGGGTCACTGAGAAGTGGTGACCAATCGCGGTGAACGCTGCTTCAGCAGGTGGTGAGAAGGGGTTTGCCGATCCGAGGATCGCCGCTCGGATCAGATCCTGCCGCCGCTCGCGGAGCATCTCGATCAGGCGCTGCTGCTCCTCGATAAGCGTGTCGATGCGGGCGGTCTCGCGGTCGAGGTAGTCGGCGATGGCGCGCTGCTCCCCTAGCGGCGGGAGCAGGATCGGCATCAGCCGGAACTCGTCGTTGTCGATCTCGGCCTGACCGATGCGCACTCCGCGCGAGAGCAGTGCGTAGCCGTTGGTGTAGGTGGTCGAGCGAAGGAGCCAGTTGAGGTAGCGGGCGTCCTCACTATGGCGCGGCGCGAAGCAGATGTAGTGACCGGAAACGATCCCGCGGAGCGAGGAGATGCCAACCGAACCTTGCCATGCCTTCATCCGGTTGGCGACCAGCCAGCCTGGGTGGACGAGCTGGTAGATGCTGCGGTTCTCGGCAGTCTTGTTGATGTTGTCGCGCGAGTCCTTCGCCACGACGCCGTACTCGCGAAAGACGGACAGCATCTGCTCTTCCGGATGGTCCACATCCTTGATGCGTTCGAACATGGACCACAGTGGCTTTGTGGTCCAGTGCGGCKGGACCTTCCCGAGCCAGGACACACCGGAGTCGACGAGGTCGAGCCTCTCAGCGATCACCCTCGACCTCTCGCAGCAGGTCGAGGATCTTGGCGACCTGCTTCTCCAGGTCGGCGTCGATCTCGGCGAGGGGGCGGGGTGGGACGTACTTGTAGAAGTGGCGGGTGAAGGGGATCTCGTAGCCGGTCTTGACCTTGGCCCAGTCGATCCAGGCGTCGGGGACGTGCGGCTTCACCTCGGCGTCGAAGTAGGCGTTGATGACCTCGATCTTGCCGGCCCGGCCGGCGGTCGAGCCGCCGTAGGTGAAGGGGACGTTCTCGGTGTCGCGCTTCTTCGGGTCGGGCTTGCGCTGACCCTTGCGGTCGACGACCGGCTTGCCGTCCTCGCCAAGCAGGGGTCGCTCGACGGTGATGGTCCAGTAGCCGAACTCGTCGTTGCTCAGCACCTTGGAGTAGTCGGGGTCGGCGTCGAGGAAGTCGACGTACAGGCTGACGACCTTCTCGCGGTCGGTGTCGGAGATCTCACGGCCCTTGGAACCGAGGTTCTTGCGCATCTTGGTCCAGAACGAGGTGCCGTCGATGATCTGGACCAGGCCCCTGGCGTCGGGGTGCTTGGTGTTGTCGAGGATCCAGATGTACGTGGCGATGCCGGTGTTGAAGAACATGTTGGTCGGCAGCGCGACGATCGCCTCGACCAGGTCGTTCTCCAGCAGCCACCGGCGGATCTCGGAGGGGCCGGACCCGGCGGCGCCGTTGAAGAGCGGCGAGCCGTTCATGATGATCCCGACCCGGCCGCCGCCGTCCTTGGGCGCCCGCATCTTGTGGGCCAGGTGGAGCAGGAAGAGCATCTGCCCGTCCGAGGTCGCCGGCAGGCCGGGGGCGAACCGGCCGTACGGGCCCGCCTCGTCGCGCTCCTCGGTGACCTTCTTGGCGTACTGCTTCCAGTCGACGCCGTAGGGCGGGTTGGACATGCAGAAGTCGAACTTCCTGCCCTTGAAGGCGTCGTCGGTGAGCGTGTTACCGAAGGCGATGTTGGACGCGTCGTGGCCCTTGGCGAGCAGGTCGGACTTGCAGATCGCGTACGACTGCGGGTTGTACTCCTGGCCATACAGGCTCAGGTTYGCGTCCGGGTTCTGCGCGAGCAGGTGCTCCTCGGCCAGGGCGAGCATGCCGCCGGTGCCCGCGGTCGGGTCGTAGAGGGTACGCACGATGCCGGCCTCGGACAGGTCGGCCTCCTTCTCGGCGAAGAGCAGGTCGACCAGCAGCCGGATCGCGTCGCGTGGGGTGTAGTGGTCGCCGGAGGTCTCGTTCGCGGCCTCGTTGAACTTGCGGATGATGTACTCGAACGCATCGCCCATGTCGGCGTTCGACACCACATCGGGGTGCAGGTCGATCGCCTTGAACGAGGTGATGATCTCGCGCAGGAGCCCCGCCTTCTCCAGCGCGAGGATCTCCTTCTTGAAGTCGAAGTACTCGAACACGTCCACGTCCGTCGAGAACCGGTCGACGTAGTCGGCCAGGTTGTCCGCCAGCCCGTCGGCGTCGGCCAGGAGGTTGCTGAATCCGTAGTTGGAAGTGTTGTAGAACGGCCTGCCGGTCGCCTTCTTCACCTCGATCTTCAGCCGGTTCGGGTTGTCGAACGTCCGCGCGAGCTCGCGGACCGTGTCCCRGTCGGGCTCGAGGATGCAGTCGAGCCGGCGCAGGATCGTGAGCGGGAGGATCACGTTGCCGTACTGGTTGGGGCGGTAGGGACCCCGAAGCTGGTCGGCGATCGACCAGATGAAACTACCGAGGGTGCTCACAGGGCTCCTTGAGGGGATCTCACGCGAAGACGGGATGCCGGACGCCYGCGTCCGGGCCATGGGCTACCGACGCCGCCGTGCTCGGGGCCRAAGTTCCTGGCCAGCCCGTACCAGCAGCCGAGCGGTCTGGCGGAATCGTCGACTCTGATCTCAGCCGATCCCGATGTCACTCACCCCGCCACGGCCASGCCAGGCTGTCCACTGCCAGACCTCGGAGAACCTCTCGGTCCACCCCGGGTCGGCCTCCAGGTACGCCTTGATCAGCGGCTCGCACATGTYGCCCTCGTCCCGCTCCTCCGGCAACGCGGCACGAAGGTCGCCCGGCAACTCGCGAATCTGATCCCCACGGACGATAGTCTGCCGCACAGTTCTGACGATCATGCCAAGACCCTCGTGACACGGTCCGCACCCGGCTACAGACCGCCCTACACTGCGGCGGCCAGGTCCGGAGCAAGGCCCCAGCGAATGGCCGGTTTCCAGCCGGGCCAGAGGCCGGCCAGCAACGCCTTGTCCTTCTCCACCTGGTGGCGGCGGGTTCCCAGCCACGTGGTGAGGCCTGCCGGCTGGTGATCGACCATGACGCCAACGCCGCGTTCGACCTGGGCGGTTCGTCCACCGCGAGTACGCCAGCGACGTCAATCCCGCCCGWGGGAGAGCGTCCGGCGCCGAGGCACAGCGAACATGACCCGACTGACAGTGTGGAGCGGTGCGTGAGGTTATGCCCCGTTGATCCGGTCAGCCCCCGCTGCAGGGCGCGGTCTGTGCGACAGCGATGAGCAGCAGGTGCTGGGCCGCAGCCCCGGTCCGCGTGTTGGCGGCTGCCGTCAGCTTGAGGCGGTCCAGGCGGGCTACTGAGTTTTAATCCGCGAAGTTGTGTGGAAGCACGATTATCCTTCACCTTATTGTGATCTCTGGGTGAGTGGTGCGCGTTCTGTTCGGGTAGCCGGCTGGTACGAGGTACGCGACGGGTGGCGGGCTGACCGCCACGGAACGGGATCGCCGGGAACCGGTCCGGAGGGACGCGGCCGAACGGTTCGCCCGGGACGAGCCGGTCGCACAGGTTGAAGCGGACCGGTGAAACACCGGGGCCGCCGCGACGAGCCGAAGTCGTTCTCCTGGCGGGACTATCCGGGATCTGGTCGTGGCCGTGCACAAGMGGCTGGGCCGGCCGGTCGTGCTGGTCTGGGACAACCTCAACCGGCACCTGTGCGCGGAGATGGCCGCTTTCATCGCTGCGAACACACTGTGGCTGACTGTGGTGGCGCTGCCCTCGTACGCGCCCGACCTGAACCCGGTGGAAGGGCTGTGGTCGGTACTCAAAGGCGGGCAGATCGCCAACCGGGCCTTCGACGACGTCGATCTGACCTTGAAACCATCATGATCCACGAAGTCATGATCCGACGACATCACGCATTAAAAATCAGTATTCCCGTCCACGCGGCCAGCGACCGACCACGCACTGCCGAAACCACACCGCCCGACTCTCAGCCCCGCGAGGGAGCTACCAGAGCCGCCACGCTTCGTAGTCGATCAATGATGATTTGCTACCTCGCCGCAGCCCTGGGCCCCGGCCCACCCGCGCCAGGGGTCGGCGCGGGGYCCGTCCGGACCGGCGCTACCCGCCGAATGCGGCGAGCGCCTCGTCGATAACCRCATGACGATGGTGCAGCCCCGGCTCGTTGCGTCCGAAGACAAGCTCGGGCCGCACCCCCGACGCCATGTTYTTCTGGATGTCGATCGCCATGCGGTAGTCCTCGTCGCRCACCGTGGCGTGCGCGTACTCGAAGATCTCGTCCGCGGCGGTTCGCGTCGCCTCGTCCGTGAGATCCATCGGCGACGCGTTCTGGTGATAGGTGATCGAATGACCCGGTCCGCTCCCGGGATAGACCCGGAACACCTCGCCGTTGGCGACAGTGACCGACAGGACGATGTTGGGGAACAGTGCGTAGATCACCACGAGGTTGTGCAGTGGTTCCCATTCTTCCTCGGGCTTGTCCGCGAGGTCCGTGATGTGCCGCATCGGGAAGACCAGCCGATGGTGCGGGCCGAAGGAGTCGAACAGCGCGCAGTTGCTCTTGGTGATCAGCGCGAACGTGTCCCGGTGCACCGTGGCAAAATGATAGTTCTCGGCGAACGTGTCGAGCGCGAACTTCCAGTTGATCGGGAAGTCGARCACCTTCTCGCCCACCGAGGCCCAGCTACCGATGTCCCAGGACGCGAGTTCCGGACCGAGCTCTCCCAGGTGGGCATCGATGTCCAGGGGACCGYTGTCCGGCTGGAGACCGACCCACAGGAATCCGGAATGCTCCGCGGCGGGCAGTTGCGTGAGACGGGGCTTCCCGGCCATCGTCGAGGGGAAACCTTCACGGCCGGGTCCGCCGACGAAGTCACCCTGGGCGTCATACACCCAGGCGTGATACGGGCAGACGAACCGCTCTGCCGCGCCACAGCCCTCCGCGACTGGCGCCTGGCGATGGGCGCAGACGTTCTGGAAAGCCCTGACCGTGCCGTCCTCGCCCCGGGTCAGAAGCACGGGAACGCCCATGACGGTCTTCGTGCAGTAGCTTCCGGGGGCCGGCAACTCAGAGCGGTAGCCGACAAGCTGCGGAGAGCGCAGGACAAGCTCGCGCTCGCGCTCGAAGCGTCCCTGGCCCGTGTACGCCAAGGCCGGCTGGCGGCGCTCCGCGGGCACCATGTCGGTCGTCTTGTCCATCGCGATTTTGAGCGCCCGTCGAGTGAGATCGATGAGCTCGTGGCGGTCGATCTGAGGCCTCCTTGATACGGCAGTCMTGATGCGGCGGTTACGTCATGCCGAGAGCACCGAAGTATCGGYACAAGATCGCATATGACGTGATAGCGGAATCGTATGTGCCTTCGGCCAAACGCCGTTGAGCCGGCATCGTCGAATTTCCAAAAGGAGCGACGGCGTCACTCTATGTGCAATATCTACAGTCATCCCGGAATGAATAGGCACCCTATGTCCTGGATATATCACCCTGCGTAGACGACGTCCGAGCGGGTGGTCAAGCCACGCGGGTGGTCAGGGCGTGCAGGTGCTGCCGGGCTGGCCGAAACCCGGCCGGGAGAGATCGAGGTCGATCCTRCTGTCCGGGCCGAGGACGCGCGGGCGTTCCAGGACGCATTCCCGATGCGTCGCGGTGTCGGTGACGGTGATGCGCTGCGGGCCGGCGTAGAGCGCTCCGCTGCTCCAGTCGGATGACCCGGTGCTGGTGCGGACGGCGAAGGAGGAGATCGGATAGCCGGTGGAGGAACGGGCGTGGCCGCCGAAGATGACGATCCGCACCCGGCCCGGTGCCGGCGGCCGGCCGCGGTCGGTCAGCTGCCCGCTGATCCGAGCGGTTCCGGGGTCGCCGAGGGCGGTGAGGGCGATGCGGCCGATGGCGACGGAGTACGTCCAGCCGTGTGTCCAATGGTCGAACCGGTCGATGTAGAAACGCGAATGGACGATCTCGGCGTCATGCGCCTGATCCKGGTAGAACTCGAACGACAGGCCGGCGGTGCGCGCTCCCCAGCCGGTCCGCAGCAGACCACCCCGGACCAGATCGGGCTGGCTGTTGCCCATGAAGTAGCCAGCCGGGAAAAGCAGGMCTCCGCCGGGAGGGAAGCGGGAGTAGGTGGTGTAACTTCCCCGTTCCTGGCAGGCGTTGACGAAGGCGTCGCCCGTACGGGCCCGCGGGTCGTAGTTCTGGCAGGGAAGGTACGGTCGGCTGGTCGACCCGAGCACCAGGTCCACACCGACCGCACCGCCGATCGATGTCGGGCCCCCGTTTCGATCCGTGAACCCCTCGAAGGGAACCGCGACGCCCTCGCCGCGGGTGGGACCGCCGGCCGCCCTGACCGGCGACGATGTCGCCATGGAAAGTAAAATGATTACGGCCGCGAGCAGGAAAGCTCTCCTCCCGTCACGTGTCCTCGCGCTCCGGACCCGGGTACGAGCCAGCCCGCGGATCATGTCGACGTCCTCTCACCTGGGGAGCCTCTGCCATCAAGCCGATGACACACGCAGGGAGGGGTCGCGCCGGCGGTGCTTTCCATAACCGACACGCAGTCGTTGCGAAACCGCAAGGAGAATGTCCGCTCGTGATCAGCCTCCTGGAGCCCCTCGATACCCTCTCCGGCACGCGATTACGGCACGCGATTACGGCACCTGGGGAGCCGATCAGATGACGCATATGGGATGAGAGGGATGAAATGACCGGTCGGATTCCGACGGCAGTGCGGCCGCCCAGGTCAGCGGCCGGCGGAGGTCTCCGCAAGCTCCGAGACGAACGGACGGCCCTCCCGCCACGCGGCCACCTGCTCCGRCCGGCCGAAGACCTTCAGGTAGTTCTCGACGTTGGTCTCGTCGATCTCGCCCAGGACAACGGGCTCGAACTCCGTGCCGTCCTCCCCGACGAAGGCCGGCAGCGGTTCCAGCACGGTGTCCAGACTCGGATGGTAGAAGATCCCGGTCGACTGCCGGGTCGCACTGCCGCCGGCCACGACCCGGTGGCGGACGGGCCGGAACAGACCGTTGGTCCAGCGGGTGAGGATTGTCCCCGAGAACACCTGCAACGCCCCGGGCACGACGGGCACCGGAATCCAGGTGCCGTYGGCCTGTTGCGCCTGGAGCCCGGAGTACTCGCCGTGCTGGTGCAGGATGGTCACCGCCGAGCCGTCCGTGTGCTCCAGCAGGAGAAGCTTCTCCTCCTCAGCGACCGTGTCCGGGTAGGTCCAGGTCGGGTAGTCGTTGACGATCATGTTGATGTGGTGCGGCTCGGCGTCCGGGAAGCTGCCTGCCGGTAGTCCGAGCAGCCGCTCGTACAGGCCGAGCACCCRCTGGGCCAGCACCACGGCCGCCTTGGCGTAGGCGAAGGTGACCCCGCGCAGGTCGGGGTCCTCCGGCGGCCAGACGTTGCCGTGTTTGTAGAGCCCGAGCCACCGTTCGGACACGCCTGCGGCGGCGGCATCGGCCGGGTTGTCGAACTGGCCCACGGAATACCGTTCGAGTTCGAGGCGGCCGAGGTCGTCGGGCCACTGCCGCCAGCCCCGGAAGGGGTGTCCGGTGGGGCTGGCCAACTTCGCCTTCTCCGGCCGCGGCAGACGCAGGACGCGCTCGACCCGACGCTCGAAATCCTCGATCAGCTCCAGCGGAACGCCGTGGTTGACCACCTGGATCAGGCCGATCCGCTCGGCCGCCTCGCGCACGCGCAGCAGCAGGTCCGCGGGCGCGTCCTCGGCCAGCGCCGCTTCCAGGTCGATGGCGGGAATCTCGTCGGTCATGGCAGGGGCGTCCTCTCCGGTTTCTCCGACATCAGACATTCTCCTTCTCCGCCATCACCCCGGTGCCCGCCGCCGGCAGTGGCGGGAGCACAGGCAGATCGGCGGCGTCCAGATGGCAGTGCACCGCGCGGCCGCCGGGGGAGTCGGCGACGGGGGCGAGCGGCGGCTCGGACGCATGGCACACCTCGTCGGCGAGCGCACACCGGTCGGCGAAGGTGCAGCCCACCGGCCGGTCGGTCGGCGGCGGCGGTTGCCCGGGCACCGCCGGCATCCTGCGTTCCCGCCTGCTCACCCCCACCCGCGGGACGGCGGCGACAAGGCCGGTGGTCGGCTCGTCCAGGACGAGCAGGCGGGGGCTGCCCGAGGGCCGCTGCGATGCCGACCCGCTGCTGCTGGCCCCCGGAGAGTTCGTGCGGCCAGCGTCGCGCGATCGTCGCGGGCGCTGGCAGCCGCACCGCGCCGAGCAGCTCGACGGCCCGGGACCGGGCCTCGGCCCGGGATAGCCCCGCCAGCCGGCAGGCCTCCGCCACCTGCGCGCCGACCCGCACGGTGGGGTCCAGGCTGCTGCTCGTGCCCTGGTGGACCATAGCGAAGGCGTCGGCCCGCCACCGCCTGCGCTCCCGGGCGGACAGGGCCCGCACGTCCATCCCGTCGAGCACGATGCGGCCGGCGTCGATGGCACCCCCGCCGGGCAGCACGTCCGCGAGCGCTGCGGCCAGCGTGCTCTTGCCGCACCCCGACTCTCCGACCAGGCCGTAGGTCTCGCCGGGTCGGACCCGCAGGCTGACGCCGTCGACCGCAACGGCCGGTCCGCCGGACGATGGGTAGCTCACCGTCAGTCCATCGACGACAAGCCCCCCGGCGGCCACGGCCTCGCCCACCACCGGGCCGCCCACCGCCTGGCCATTCATCGCCTGGCCATTCATCGCCGCGTCGCTCATCGCCGGGTCTCCTGTTCCCGCAGGGTGTCGGCGATCAGCGCGACACCGATGACGAGACTTCCGACGGCGAGCGCCGGGAACAGCACCGTCCACCAGCCCTGCTGGAGGAAGACCCGGTTGTCGGCCACGGAGGCCCCCCACTCCGGGGATCCCGGTGGCTGGCCGAGTCCGAGAAAGGACAGGGTCGAGGCGGCGAAGACCGCGTCGCCCAGCGACGACGGCGCCTCGACCAGCACGGTTCCGGTCACGTTGGGCAGCACCTCCCGCCACAGCAGCGACCAGAACGGCTCGCCGCGCAGCCGGGCGGCCTCGACATAGGGCTTCTCCCACTCGACCAGCACGGCCGCCCGCACACTGCGGGTCACGATCGGGACGAAGAACGTTCCGATGACCAGGACGAGGGTGGTCGTCGAGCGGCCCACGAGCGCCACCACCACCACGGCCGCGACCAGATTCGGGAAGACCGCGAGCACGTCGACGACCGCGAACGACGGCCGGCGGACGAGCCGCCGCTGGTCTAGCGATCCGCGCCGTCGGCGGTGCGTCGGATCCGCCGCCGACCGGCCCGGCGCACCGCCGACCGCGGGGCCAGCCGCGACGCTCGCCGCGGAATCCACCGTGATGTCGTTCACCGCGCCCTCCCCACCCGCACGCGCGGATCGAGCGGCGCGTACACCAGGTCGGCGACGACGTAGATGCCCATTCCCACCGCGCCGAGCACGATCGCGCCGGCCTGCAGGGTCGGCACGTCCTTGCTGGTCGCCAACGACAGCAGCTGGTCGCCGACGACAGCAGCAGGTCGCCGACGACAGCAGCAGGTCGCCGATGCCCTGGTAACCGAACAGCAGCTCGACGGTCACCAGTCCCGCGAGCAGGAACTGCAGCTGCACGGCGAGCGCGCTCGTCGCCGGCACCAGCGAGTTGCGCAGCACGTGCCCTCGCACGAGCTGCGCCTCGGACATGCCACGCACCCGCATCGCCCGGATGAACGGGCTAGCGAGGACCGCGGCTGTACTCGCCCGCACGTGCCTGGCGACATAGCCGGTGCACAGCAGGACCAGGCAGACCGCGGGCAGCAGCAGATGCCGGATCGAGGTCAGCGGATCAGCCCCCGGCGGTGCCTGCGCCGACGAGGGCAGCCAGTGCAGCTTCACGCTGAAGACCACCAGCAGGACGAAGGCGAGCAGGGCAAGCGTCGCGCTGTCGAGCAGACGTTCGATCACCAGCGGGCGAACGTCGACCCCGAGCGTGTAGGAGCGCCCCCAGTCACCGGTGACGAACCCACCCAGCCAGTGCAGGTAGCKGGGCATCAGCGGCTCGTCGAGACGCAGCTGGTGGCGCAGCGCGTCCACCGACGCCTGGCTGGCCTCCCGACCCAGCACGACGCGCGCCACGTCGCCGGGGATCAGTTCGGTGGCGATGAACACCAGGAAGCTGACCGCCAGCATGGTGACGGGGATCGCCGCCAACCTCCGGGCCAGGAAACGCACCATGCCGGATCAGGCCCGGCTCACGGTTGTCAGGTCGAGGAAGGCCGACGGGTGGGCGCGTAGCCCCCTGACCCGGTCGGACCGGTAGGCCCGGACGGCCCCGGACCACACGGTGATGATGACCGGCACGTCCTCGTGAAGGGCCCGCGCGATGATCTCGGCCTGCTTCTTCCGCTCGGCGGGGTCGGTCGCGGYGTCGTAGGCGTCGGCCGCGGCGTCCAAGGCGGGGTTGGCGTATTTCGAACCGTTCCAGACCCCGTGGCTCTTCACCATCGGGATGATGAACTGGCTCGGCGTCGGGCGGCCCACCCAGCCGACGAGGTTCGCGGTGGTGAACAGCCAGGGGGTGTCGGTCTCCTGATTGCCGCCGTAGAACACGTCGGAGGTCTGCTGGTCGAGATCGACGGTGATCCCCACCTGCTTGAGCTGGTCCTGGATGACCAGCGCGTAGGCCTTGTTCGGGGCGTCGAAGCTGAGGGTGAACCGCAGATTCTCGACCCCGCGGCGGACAGCAGCGACCGKACCTTCGCCGCGTCCTTCGCGCGTTGCGCGAGGTCCTTCGGTGCGGCCGCGAACGCGGGCGCGAGAAGGTGGTCRTTGCCGATGACGCCGACCCCGTTGTAGACGGCGGTGAGGACACCCGGCCGGTCCAGCGCGTAGGAGATGGCCTGCCGGACCTCCTTCTTCGTGAACGGCGGCCTGTCGACGCGTAGGGTGAACRCGGTCAGGCTGGTACCGCTGGCCTTGTCGACGGCGATGGAGTTGCTTCCGGCGATCGGGACGACGAGGTCGGCCTCGGACAGGATCTGCGCGTCGATGGCGCCGCTCTGCAATGCCAGTAGGTCGGCCTGGGCGTCCTTGTGGAAGGTCACCTTGACTCCGTCGAGGTACGGCTTGCCGGCGTCCCGGTACTTCGGGTTGCGGYGCAGTGAGGCTCCCTGGCCGACGTCGTAGGAGTCGAGCCGGAACGGCCCGGTGYCGATCGCCTTCGTGGCGAACGTGCCGACCTTGTAGTCGCTCTTGAGCACGACCGCGTTGTAGTTGCCCGCGGAGACCAGGTAAGGGAAGTCGGAGAACGGCCGCTCGAGGTGGAAGACCACCGTGTCCGCCCCCGACACCGCCACGCCGCCGGCCTTGAGGACTGACGCGAAGGCGGACAAGGCGGCGGACTTGTTCGCCGGGTCCAGCAGCCGGTCGAACGACGCCTTCACGGTCGGCGCGTCCAGCGGGGTGCCGTCAGAGAAGAGCACGCCCTTGCGCAACGTGAACGACCAGGTGCGTCCCGCGGCGCCTGACGCGCCGGCCGCGCCCGTGTCCGCGCTGGATCCGGAGCTGCCGCAGGCCGCGAGGAACGCGGCGATACCGCCCGCGCCGGTAATAGCCGAGGGTCGGGCACAGTGCAATGACACGTACMCATACAACCTTGAGTACACGAGCGATATACGTTCCGTATGCCATGCTCGACCGATCGCTACGTCGCTACGCTAAGACCGCGGTGTGCGCACTACGATTGACCTACCTGACGATCTTCATCGGCAGGCGATGTCGATCGCGCGAGACACATCGCGGACCTTGAGCGAGACCGCCGCCGATCTCATGCGCCGCGGGCTGGGGCAGGGCCGGCCCACCCATGCCTACCTGCCCTTCGATCTGACCGTTCCCCCGGACACGCCACCGCGCAAGGTGCTCCAGGTCATCACCGCGTGCGGTGGACTGCTCAGCAGCGCGCTGGCCACCGCCGACCCCGCAACGCAGGCCTGGCATTGGGGGCCATGCGATCCCGAAGGCTTCGCGGCGATGGGCGTCGCCGAAATCCTCCTCCATACCTGGGACATCGCCGCGGGGCTGACGGTCCCCTGCCGGTTCCCAGCACCCCTGGGCATACGGGTGCTTCGCCGTCTGTTCCCCGATGCACCGGACGGAGACCCGGCTCAGGTGCTGCTGTGGTGCACCGGCCGGAGTGAGCTCGACGGCCGGCCTCGACGCACTTCTTGGAGGTGGGAGGCGACCACCAGCGCACGGCCGTTCCAGCAGCCCGCTCCACRGGTCTGACCCGGTTCAGCGTCCTGTGAGCGGTCCACCGGCCTGCCCGCGAGGTGGGCGGATCCGCTCCACTCGGCCAACGGTTTCCGGCGGCCGGGTCTGGTCGCTCGGCCGGCTGGCGGAGTTCCGTGCCATCGCCGACTCCGCCGGCGTGACGCTGCACTGCGACGGCGCGCGGCTGTGGAACGCCGCGGTCGCAAGCGCCGTCCCGCCGCGGCGCCTCGCGGCCGCTTTCACGACCCTGTCGGTGTGCCTGTCCAAGGGGCTGGGCGCGCCGGTCGGCTCTCTGGTCGTCTGTGATACCGGCCGCGTCGGCACCGTCCGGGAGTGGCGCCGCCGGCTCGGCGGCGGGATGCGCCAAGCCGGCGTGTTGGCCGCGGCCGGCCTGCACGCGCTGCACCACCATGTCGACCGGCTCGCGGAGGACCATCAACGCGCTGCCGAGCTCGCCGCGCTGCTGGCCGACGCCGCACCCGGCCGCGTCGACCCGAAGGCGGTGGAGAGCAACATGGTGCTGGTCCAGGTCACCGACGCCGGGGCCGACGGTAACGGGCCAGCCCTCGGTTCCCGCAACGACAGTGCCGTGCCCCAGGCACATCCGCGGCGGGAACCAGGCCGGGCGGGTCAGCTCGCGGCGGCGGGGGCGGGCTCAGACTTGGTCGGGCCGACCAGCTTGAACACGGCGCCGGTTGGGTCGGCGGCGACCGCGAGGCGGCCGTAGGGGGTGTCCTCGGCGGGCAGCACCACCGACCCACCGAGTTCGGCGGTCTTCGCGAGCGCCGCGTCGGTGTCCCGCACGGCGAAGTACACCGACCAGTGCGCCGGGACGCCCTCGGCCAGGAAGCCCGCCGCGTCCATGATGCCGGCAAGCGCGCCCTCGTCCTTGCCGAAGGTCGCGTAGCGGAACTCCGGGGTGTCGCTGACGACGTGAACGTCCCAGCCGAACACGTCCCGGTAGAAGCCGACAGCCGCAGCGTAGTCGCGGGTGAGCAGTTCGAACCAGCCGGGGGCGCCCGGCTCGGCAAGCACCCCGAAACCACGGTGCAGCCCCGGCTGCCACATGCCGATCGCCGCGCCGGCAGCGTCGGTCACGACGGCCATGACGCCGAGCTCTCCGACGACCATCGCCGGGACGATCACCTGACCCCCGTGGTCCACGGCGGCGGCGACGGTCTTCTCGGCATCCGGCGTGGCCAGGTAGACCGACCAGCCATCCGGGACGGCCTCGTCCGGCTTGGGCATACAGCCGGCGACCTGGACACCGTCCTTCGTGAAGGTGAAGTACCCGCCGAACTCCTCAGCGGGATCCTCCGCCGTCCAGCCGAACAGCTCGCTGTAGAACGTCCGAGCCCGGGCCGGGTCGGAGGTCATCAGGTCGACCMAGMAGGGCGCYCCGGCCGGGGCGGTCTCTCGAGTGGGCATGATGTGCTCCTTCGTGTCGTGCGGACCCRTATCAGGCGGACCGTGCCACATCACCTTGGACCCCGGCACCGACAAAAATTCCTCGGCGGCCCGCGGCGCTTCTCCGAGCTCCAAGTGCTGCCGCGTGGCATCACGCCCAGGGTGCTCACCGAGTCCCTGCGCGGCCTGGGACGCGATGGCCTCCCCACCGGTCCACATATGTGGAGGTACCCCCGCTGTGGAGGTACCCCCGCGGATCGAGTACACACTGACCCCCCGCGGGCACTCGGTCGTCTTCGGCGGGTTCGCCCCCGCGCCCGGCGCCCGGCTCAGTGGTGGAACGATGACTCGCCGGGCCGGTCGCCCGCGGTGCGYCGGCCCGGATGGGCCAGCCGGTTCACCACCCGGCGCAGGTCGGCGATGAGCAGCCCGGCGAGGTCCCGGCTGAACTCGTGACGCACGACGACCCGCAACACCGCGAGATCGGTCAGCCCCGGCGGGAACCGGTAGGCGGGCACCAGCCAGCCACGGGTGCGCAGCAGCTCGGAGACGTCGAAGACGGTGTAGTCCGTGATGTCGTCACGGAGCTTGAACGCGAACGCCGGAATGCCGCTACCGTCGGAGACCAGTTCGAACGGCCCCATCGCCGCCACCTCGGCGGYCAGCCAGCGGGCGTTGTCCCGACACGCCTGGGCCACCCGGCGGTAGCCCTTATAGCCCAGTTGCAGCAGGGTGTAGTACTGCGCGACGACCTGTGCGCCCGGCCGGGAGAAGTTCAGCGCGAAGGTCGGCATCGTCCCGCCCAGATAGTCCACCTGGAAGACGAGTTCGGCCGGTAGATGCGCCCGGTCGCGCCACAGCACCCAGCCCACCCCCGGATAGACCAGGCCGTACTTGTGCCCGGAGGTGTTGATGGACACCACCCGGTCGAGCTGAAAGTCCCAGACCAGATCGGGGTCRCAGAACGGGGCGATGAACCCGCCGGACGCGGCATCCACGTGTACCGGAACATCGGGCCCTCCGGAGGCGGCGAGGTGGTCCAGCGCGGCCACGATCCCGGCGACCGGCTCGTAGCTGCCGTCGAACGTCGAGCCGAGGATCGCCACCACGCCGATGGTGTTCTCGTCGCAGTGCGCCACGGCCTCGTCGGCGGTCAGATGCGTGCGCCCCGGCGCCATCGGCACCAGCCGTGCCTCCACGTCCCAGTACCGGGCGAACTTCTCCCAGCACACCTGCACGTTGACACCCATGACGATGTTCGGCCGGTCGGCCGGGGCGCCGGCGGACCGGCGACGCGCCCGCCAGCGGCGGATCATGGCAAGCCCGGCGAGCATGCACGCCTCGGACGACCCCGTGGTCGAGCAGCCGACCGCGTGCTCGGCGTCGGGGGCGTGCCACAGGTCGGCGAGGATGTTGACGCAGCGTTCTTCCAGCGCCGCCGTCTGCGGATACTCATCCTTGTCGATCATGTTCTTCGGGGCGCACTCGGCCATCAGCCRGTCGGYGTAYGAGTCCATCCAGGTGGTCACGAACGTGGCCATGTTCAGCCGCGCCTTGCCGTCGAGCATCAGCTCGTCGTGGACAATCTGGTAGGCCGTCTCCGGCGCAATCGACTCCTGCGGCATCCGGAACCGCGGGACTACGACCTCCTCGCCCAGCGGGGCCAGGTGCGGCCGTACGTCGACCGTCTCCTCCGCCCGATCACCACTCGCCTGACGATGTAGAGCCATCCTGGATAAACCTCCTAGCCGCGCCGCTGCGATACCGGTTTCAGGCCATGGCCCCCGAGCGGCGCAGCGAGCGGAGCACCTGCTCCTGCTGATGCGGGAGCAGCGTCGGATCGCGTGCGCCGAGCGCGCGCCGCAGCAGGTCGTCCGCTCGAGTGTCCTCGCCGGCGGCCGCGCCACATCAGCGGCACGCCACCGGACCGGACCACTATCCGGCCCGTCCGGCAAGGCGACCGTACCGGCCGCGACCGGCACAAAGTAGCTCGACGGGCACGCTCGATGTTGCCAGCGGTGGACCACTTTCGACTTCTCTCCGCTGCCGACCAATCCGAAGGTTCCCCACGGTGTGTTTCTCGTATGGATCACCTACACCGATGGGGCGGTGAATCTCAGCGGCGAACGCTGGATCAACCACCCGGACGGCTATGCCATGACGAATCTCTCCGTGCGGCCCCGCGCCGGCCATCCCGATCAACTGATGGGCCGGGTTCATCTGCAGGGATGCAGCGGTTACGCCGTCGACCCGATCTTAAAACCCGGCCGGTGACCGAACCACCGAACGCCAGGATGGGTGACTGCCGCGGGTTCAGCGCTCCAGGCCGTTACCTTCCGGCCCGGTGAACAGGCAGGATCGATCTGTGCGGACACGGCGGGCATCAGAGGAGGACTGGGGCGCGATCTGGCCGATCTGGCGGGCCGTTGTGGTCGAGGGCGAGACTTGCGCCTGGACACCGGACACCGACGAGGAGGTCGCGAAAAGCGCGTGGATGCTGCCCCCGCCGGCCGAGGTTCTGGTGATGGAGGAGGACGGCCCGGGCGACACCTCGATCGTCGCGACCGCGCTGCTCACACCGAGTCAGCCGGGTCTGGGAGATCATGTCGTCCAGGCGATGCTGCTCGTTGATCCTAAGCGGGTGGATCACGGGGCTCCGCGCGGCGGGGCCGGAATGTACCGGGGCTACGGGCCGTACGGGGGACGTAGCTACTACGGCGGCCGGGGAGCCGAAGGCGACCGCTGGGAGAGCGTCAGCCGGCAGGCCGCGGAGCAGATGATCGAGTACGCGGCCGATCTCGGCTACCGGGCGATGCAGCTCAACGCCGTCGTCGCAGCCAATCCACGGTTGGTCGCGCTGTGGCGCTCGCTGGCGTTCCGCCTCGTCGGGACCCTTCCGGCGGCCTTCCGCCATCCTTGGCTCGGCGACGTCGACCTCCACGTGATGTACCGCTTCCTGCCCCCCGGGAACATTGATCTAGCGACAACTGCTACGAACACCGGCGTCTCCACGTAGGCGGGGCGATACCCCAGGTCCGCCAGCGACACACTCCCATACCCCTTCCGCACCTGGACGAACGATTCTACAGCAGGAGCATCGCCTCCAGTCCCACTTTCGTCGCCGTGAATGGGTGGCGGTCGCATTCTGGTCCGCGTCGAACTCGACGTGTTCCACCACGGCCGGCTCGGCGCCGAGCAGTTGACACCATATCTTGCAGACCCGCGTACCTTTCTTCCCTGCCAGGTAGCTATTTTCAACGAGACACAATCTGGCGACGGAGGACGGCGTGTTTCCGCGAAGGACCCGTTCGTGTCACGATCACACCTATGGYGACGCCGGTAGAACCACGTTTTTCTTGTCCGCACCACACGTCTATATTCGTGAACGAAGTCGGATGGGGACCCACCGCAATCGTCCGCCCCACCCTTCAGGCAGACGTGATTCGGATCACTTCATTGGATCTGAATGTTCCGGGCAGACCAACCCCATGCATGTGACTGCTACGCCCTCGCTGCGACTGCCATCGGAGCCCTGCGCTGGGCCCCGGCGCGGGGAACGGCAACCKGGCACACTGTGACCCGGACCCGTATCCCAGGCCGACATCKAGCCTTTTCATCCCTGACCATGGCCCAGGACGAGGAGCCTGTCTGTGCGTCTGAGCGCCGCGCCCGATCTGTCCTTCTCCGACATGCAATCGACCGTCGCCGTCCTGACGATCCTGGGCGGTGCGGTCCTGCTGGCCCTGRCCGTCTCCGTATTGCTGCACCGCATGGCCAGACGGATCGGCCGCCATTCGGAGATCGTCGCCGATCTCGCACAGCGCGGTAAGCGGCCGACGMGACTCACGCTCGTGCTGGTGGCCCTGCTCGTCGGCCTCACCTCCACGGCTGAACAGACCTGGACCGGGGCAGCCCTGCGAGTGTCTAATGTCGCCCTTATCGCTGGAATCGCCTGGTGCGTCACGGTGCTCGCGTTCGCCTTCGAGGACCTCGCGCTCGCCCGCTACCGAATGGATATCGTCGACAACCGGCATGCCCGCCGGGTGCGCACCCAGGTCACCCTGCTCCGACGGATCACGGTGGCCATCATCTCGATCATCGCGGGCGCCTCGATGCTCATGACGTTCCCGAGCGTCCGCGTCGCCGGCGCCAGCATCTTCGCCTCGGCCGGCGTGGTCGGCATCGTCGCGGGGTTGGCCGCYCAGACCTCACTGTCCAACGTCTTCGCCGGACTCCAACTGGCCTTCACCGACGCCATCCGGGTCGACGATGTGGTGGTGGTCGAGAAGGAGTGGGGCAGGATCGAGGAGATCACTCTCACCTACGTCGTCGTCCACATCTGGGATGACCGGCGGATGGTCCTTCCGTCGACCTACTTCACCACGACACCGTTCCAGAACTGGACCCGCAAGGAGTCCGCGGTCCTCGGTGCCGTCGAGCTGGACCTGGACTGGGCAATCCCGATCGACGAGATGYGGGCCGAGATGCACCGGGTCCTGGACGCCACGGACCTGTGGGACAAGCGAGTCTGCGTCCTGCAGGTCACCGACGCCATCGATGATCACATCCGCATCYGCGTCCTGGTCAGCGGCAAGGACGGACCGACCGTGTTCGACCTGCGCTGCCACATGCGCGAGGCACTCGTCCGATGGGTCCAGCACAACCATCCGACAGCTCTGCCCCGGACCCGCATCGAGTTCGACGCCTCCGCGCACCTGCTCGGTCTGCGCATCCCGGATCAGGGCCGGGCCGATGACCGCGACGGCCGCCACCCCGATCCGTCCGGCAACGGCCGGCACAACTATCTCCACGGCCGCGACCATCCCCACGGCGACCATCCCGATGGAGACCATCCCGACGGCAGGTCCGACCGGCTCCGCAAGACGAACGGCATCCGCCGCGGCGAAGAACCAGCGCGGGCGGTTCCCGTCCCAGTGCAAGGTCTCCTCTCCCCCACGATCATGGATGCCACGAACTCGGCCGCGGTTACCGCCGCCGGCAGCGCGAGCCGGGAGGCGGAGACCGGTACGGACGGCGGGACGAGCACCGCGCCCACGGGTGCGCCTGCCGACGCCGCCGAGGACGCCCGGCTGTTCTCCGGCGCGAGTGCCGACGCCGCGGAACGGGCGCGGAACTTCAGCGAGACCAGCGAGACCAGCGAGCATGACAGCTCCGCTTCTTCTCCACCGCCCCGCGACGACGACGACGATGACGACGCGGCGCAGCCAGGGGAATCGACCCGACGCCAAACGACACCGCAGGCGCCAAACGACACCACAGGCGCATAACGACACCACCGAAGGCTCCGGCCCAGCTCCTCCGCAGGTGGAGGACCCAGGCCGAAGCAGGCGTCGGGTCAGAGCAGGTGCTCTGTGTGCTGCTGACCGGATCGCGGTCACCCGGTCGCCGGCGGGTATCGCGATTACCGGCGGGCGTAACGACGGCTGCGGGTCGACCCCGACCGGCCGCCGTGGCCCCCCACGTTCCGCCACACCAGGAGAACCAGGATGGCACCGATGATGGACCCGAGAATGCCGGACGGCTGCAGAGCGCCTTCGCCGACATCCTTATTGAACAGGACGTAGCCGAGGAATCCTCCGACGAAAGATCCGATGATTCCCACCACAATGGTGCCGAGAATCCCGATGGGATCCCGGCCGGGCAGCAACACGCGTGCGACGGCCCCGGCGACAAGTCCGAGCAGAATCATGACGACGATGAAGGTGATCATTAGTTTTCTCCCTACGAGGTGGTTGGATTACTCATCCCCGGCGCCGCCGTCCCCGCCGGACCACCAGCAGCAGCACCACCGTGCCGGCCAGGACCCCACCCGTGGCCTTCGGGTTGCTCCGCATCCGCTGCCCGACGGACCGCGCGGCTTTCCCGCTGGTGGCGAGGGTCTTCTCGGCCGCCCCCTTCGTCTTCTCGGTGGCGACCGACACATGGGGAGCAAGGGTCTGGACGGCCTCGTTGACCTTCTGGCGCACCTCGGCGGCTCCGCCGGCCACTCTGGCCCTGGCGCCCGGGGTGGTCATGTCCGGGCCGGCCAGGTCCGGGCCGCTGACGTTTCCCGGCTCCCTGACGTTTCCCGGCTCCCTGACGTTTCCCGGGCCGGTGACGTTTCCCGGGCCGGTGACACGTGAGGCGGAGGTGGTCGCGGCGATGACGTCGGGGCTCGGCGCCGGGGAAGCGTGACCGTTCAGGCCGGGTGCCGGGCCGGCACCTACCCTCTCGGTACCGGTCGGGACCGGGGGGACCGGAGGGCACGCGAACGGAGCCGTGGTCGTGTCGTCGGCGGGAAGCGACGCGGTCCGTGCGGGCTCCGGCATCACTGAACTCGGGTCCATTGGCATCGTTCGGTTCCTCCCTGGAAGGTGTCGGTGTCTGACCTGGAGACCGGGTCCGATCTGGAATCAACGGCTGAGCTGGTCAACGGCTGAGCTGGTCAACGGCTGAGCTGGTCAACGGCTGAGCTGGTCAACGGCTGAGCTGGCATCACGCTCGGCCCGTCCGACCGGGACCGACGCGGACCACCTCGTCGAGCCACATCTGCGATCAGGCCACATCTGCGATCAGACCTGCCGCCGGCTCCCCGTGACTCGCGGAGAAAGCCGACCGGGCGGGATGTTCACTAGCCGTACTTCTCATCGTCATACCCGGAATCAATGCGGATAACCCGATGTAGACGCCCTGACAGGACACGGGGCCGCGTCACCGATGCCCAACACTATMCACAAACACATAAATGCCACATAACGGCTAATATATCGATCATGGCTCATCTCTCCCCAACCTGCCCACAGCAGGGGACAATGGGAGGTATCAGGCGATCGACGGTGCGGACGACCCGGCGTCGGCTACGGTTCGGACAGCAGCCATGAGCGTCAGGGGGTGGCTGATGTCGGATGTGCCCACAATGCCCTCCGCAGCCGACCGGAACGGTCCGCTCGAAGGCATCCGCACACTGGCCGCACGCCTCGCCTCCGGCGAGATGACGTCCCGCGAGCTCGTCGAAGCCGCGTTGGCCCGGACAGCGGCGACCCAGGCCACCCTTAACGCCTTCCGCTGGGTACGGGCCGAGGCGGCCCTGACAGAGGCCGAGGCGGCGGACGTCGCGCTCGCCGCCCGCCGCGGCCGTCCCGGCCGGGACGGCCGCGGCGGCTGGTGGAGCACGCCGGGATGGCGACCGCTACTCGGCGTGCCCATTGCGATCAAGGATGACACCGACCTGACCGGTACCCCCACGGCCTTCGGCGCCATGGGGGAGTTCCCCCCCGCGGTCCGGGACAGCGAGATGGTGCGACGGCTGAAGGCGGCCGGTGCCATCATCATCGGCAAGACCAACACCCCCGAGTTCGGGCAGTGGCCGTTCACCGAGGGCCAGGCGTTCGGGGTGACCCGCAACCCGTGGGATCTCGACTACTCTCCCGGCGGTTCCTCCGGAGGCGCGGCGGCCGCGGTGGCCGCGGGGCTGGTACCGGCTGCGATCGGTTCGGACGGGGCGGGCTCCGTGCGYATCCCCGCCGCCTGGACCCACCTGGTCGGGATCAAACCGCAGCGGGGGCGCATCTCGAGCGCCCCGGTCCGCGAGCAGTTCAACGGGCTCACTGTCTACGGCCCGCTAACCCGAACCGTCGCCGACGGGGCCCTGCTGCTCGACGTCCTGTCCGGCAGCCTGCCCATCGACCGCGCTCGACCGCCGGCGCCGGCCGAGCCGTTCCTCACCGCCGCCGGCCATCCCCCTCCCCGCCTGCGGATCGGGCTCTCCCTGCACCACCCGTACAGYGGGATGCCGGTGGCCCTCGATCCGGCCGTCCGGGCCGCCGTGGAACGGATGGCCGAGATCCTGGCCCGCTGCGGGCATGACATCGTGCCGGTGGAGCCGCCCTACGGCCTGCTTGGCACGATTTTCCTGCCGCGGTCCATGGACGGCATCCGCGACTGGGCCGGGCGGGTGCCCGATCCCACCCTGCTTGACCCGCGGACCATGGCCAACGCGCGGACCGGACGGATGCTGCGCCCGTTCCTCCCGCTGACACGCGCCGCGGAACCACTGKCCCGGCTCAACATCGGCCGCGTCTTCCGGCGGGTGGACGTCATACTCGCCCCGACGACCGCCACTCCGCCGCCCCGGGTGGGCGAGCTCAACCGGGAGAGCAACTGGGCCACCGACCAGGCGATCGTGGCGGCGTGTCCCTACACCTGGCCGTGGAACGTCCTCGGTTGGCCGGCCGTCAACGTACCGGCCGGACGCACCGCGGCGGGACTGCCCGTCGGCGCCCAGTTGATGGGGCCGGCGAACAGCGAGACCCTGCTGATCTCCCTCGCGGCGCAGGTGGAGGACAGCGAGCGCTGGCACCTCCATCAGCCGGGAGAACGCTCGGCCCACGCGATCTGACGATCTGACCCGACGGGCACCCGATCCGACCTGGTCCACGGCCCGACCTGGTCCACGGCCCGATCTGACCTTACGGGTAGCGGGATGTTACCGAATAGCCGAAATGCGAGGCCCTCTCACGGGATCCCGATCCGGCCGGGACAATGACCCATGCGAAGACGTCGTTCAGGCGCTGGCGGACTCGGCGGACTCGGCGGACTCGGCAGGGTGGAGGGGCCCGGCGGATTAGAGGGGCTCGGCGGGGTGGAGGACGTCCGTCCCCTCATAGCCGGAACGCTCGTCCTCGTCACGGTCGTCATCCTCGACGCGACGCCCGGGCTGATCCTGGTCGGGTACTTCGGTCTCGGGCCACTGATCATCGCGGCGGCCAGTCCACCCCGGGTCACCGCCGCGGTCGGAGCGCTGGCAGTGATCGCGGCGCTCCTCTCCGGCTTCTGGGATCATTGGTTCGGGACCGGTCCGCATCTCGCCGCAACCACGCTGGTCGCCCTCCAGTCCGTGATCGCGGTCTGCATCTGCGTGTGCCGGGAACGGCAACGCTCACAACTGCACCAGGTCAAAGCGGTCGCCGAGGTCGCGCAGCGGGCACTGCTACCGGCGGTCCCGAGCCGGCTCAACGGGGCCGGTTTCGCGGCTCGGTACCTCTCCGCCGCCCAGGAGGCGTCGGTGGGTGGCGATCTCTACGAGGTCGTCTCCACCTCGCAGAGCATCCGGATGATCATCGGCGATGTCCGCGGCAAGGGCCTGCCCGCGGTCCGGCTGGCCTCGATAGTGCTCGGTGCCTTCCGCGAGGCGGYAGTGACCTGGCTCGACCCGGAACAGGTGGCCGCCGCCTGCGCCCGCGCGGTGGGTCGGGAGGCCGAACCCGAGGACTTCGTGACGGCGCTCATCGTCGACATCCACCCGGACGGTCGGCTGGGCCTGTGCTCGGCCRGGCATCACCCGCCACGACTGGTCTCGGCGGACGAGTGCACCACGCTGGAACTGAAGTCGCCGAGTCCGCCGCTCGGGCTGGCCGAGCGTTTCTCCGTCACGATGGCGAGCTGGGCGGTCGGCGATCGGATGCTGCTGTTCACCGACGGTCTCACCGAGGCCCGGGACGGCCGGGGGCGGTTCTTCCCTCTGGACGATCATCTGGACCTGCTGCGGGGCGGCAGCCAGGACGACGCGCTCGACCGTCTCGCCGGGGCTCTGCGCGCCCACGTGGATGGCAGGCTGCAGGACGACCTCGCGGTGCTGCTGGCCGAGCGGGAGGCGGGACCGAGTGGCGGGATGGGAGCCGGGACAGGAGCCGGGACAGGAGTCGGCGTCCTGAGCTCTTGAGCCCGGCGGGACCCGGCGGCCCCTCGACCCGAGATCCGACTCCCATCCGGCGTGCCGCTGTCCCTTGGAGCCCGTCGCGATCCGCTACGGTCACCCAATGCGGAGGGATTCCGTGGCCGCCGCCCGATACCGACGCCTACAGTTGTGCTCACGGGTATTCACTCCAGGTATCGATATACCGGACGGTCGGAGACGGTCGTGAGCGTTCCGGTGGATTCCGGTGACCGTCGCACCGTGCGGCTGCTCTTGGCCCTACTCGTCGTCGTGAGCGCCGTGGCCGCGTTCGCCGTCGGCGGTCTGATCGCGACGTCCGGGTTACGGGTGAGCTGGGGACGCGCCGAGGGCGCCGCGGCAGCGGCCGACCTCGCCATCGCCAAGGACGGCTCGCTGCCAGCGGCGATCGGCAGGCTGGGCATCGGCGGCGGCTCGGATCCCTCGTCACTCACGGATCCCTCGTCACTGACGGCGGGCCCCTCCCTGAAGAGCGGGCCTTCGTCGGCCACCGCGTCACCGACGCCGACGGAGGTGGGCGGGGCGAAACACCCGGTGCCAAGCCCGGTGCCGAGTGGCGAGTATCCGCCTACACCCACGGCACCGAGCCCGCGACACAGCTGCACGGCCCCGGCCACCTCCGCACCCGGGGGGTCGGGCGCCCCCATCCTCATCTACCCATTGTGCTGATATCCGTTGTGTCGATATCCCTTGTGCTCTTGTGCTGATATCCGTCGTGCCGAGCTATCCGCCGGATCCGGGCCGCCAGTCGGGCGAGCGGCCGGTGAGGGCCAGCAACCTCGTCCACTCGTCGGCGTCATCCGGGACCGGCACCGGGCGGGCGAAGATGCCGGCCGCCCGCCAGGCGTCGATCTGCGACGCCAGCTGCTCGTGGACCCGGTGCACGAGGTCCCGGTCAGAGCCGACACCCGCCACCGACGAGGTGTCACCGGCCCGCCGGCCGTGCATGTCGATCGCCCGCGCCAGATCCCAGCCGTGGATCAGTAGATCGGCGGTCAACTGGAAGGCGTACTCGCTCGCCGGCGTGGGGCCGAAGGAGAGGACCGGCACCGACGCCCAGGCTCCCGGGCGGTTCCAGGAGTCCCGTGCCCCACGGGCCGCCGCCGTCCAGCTCGCCACGGGATGCGCCCCTGGCGCGGACGCTCGTCACGATCGCAGGTCTCATTAGCGCCACATCGTGAGGCTGCAATCATCTCCCTTCATGAAGGGTCACCCCCTGCCGTCGCATCCCGTCAACCGGGACGCCACACGCCCGATGCCGCTCGTTCAGCCCTGTCGCCGGCCGGACGACGCGTGAGGGAACTTCCCCTCCCGCCGGGCCCCACCGATGATCCGAACGCGCCGATCCGCCCTGCGAGGAGCGGACCGGCCTCAGGTACCGATCCTGCCGGGGCCGGTACCGCCGGGGCCGGTACCGCCGGGGCCGGTACCGGCCTGGTCGACGTGCCAAGCATGCTGGTGGTCGCCGACAAGTTCCCCCCGGTGCTCGGCGGCATCCAGACGTTCGCCTACCATCTCGCGGCCGGGCTTCCGGCTGACCGGGTGGTGGTCGTGGCGCCGGCAGCCCCCAGCGCCGCCGCCTTCGACCGGACGCTGCCCTTCCCGGTGATCCGCATGGACGAGAGGATCCTCACCTCCCCCGGATCCCGGCGCCTCCTGCGATCGGTCGTGCGGTCCGAGCACTGCGAGGCGGCCTGGTTTCCCACCGCGGCGCCGCTCGGCCTGCTCGCCCCGACGCTGCGAACGGCCGGGATCTCCCGGGTGGTGTCGTCGAGCCACGGGCACGAGGTCGCCTGGTCCCGGCTGCCCGGCGGGTGGTCGCTCGTCCGAGCGGTCGCCGCCCGGGCCGACGTCCTGACCTATCTGACGGCGTTCACCCGGCGCCGGCTGCTCGCCGTCGCCCCGCCGGGCACGACACTCGCGCGGCTGACCGGCGGGGTGGATACCGGACGGTTCCGGCCGCGGGTCGGGGGCGAGGAGATCCGCCGGCAACACGGCTGGTCGGACCGACCGGTCGTGATCTGCGTGGCCCGCCTGGTGGCGCGCAAGGGGCAGGACATGCTCATCCGAGGCTGGCCGGTGGTCCTGCGACGTCATCCCGCCGCACGGCTGCTGCTGGTCGGGCAGGGTCCCGCCGCGGACCGGTTGCGACGGCTCGCCACCCAGGTGGGCGTCGCCGACGCGGTGCATTTCGCCGGCGCGGTCACGGAGCAGGATCTTCCGGCCTATCTCGACGCCGCCGACGTCTTCGCAATGCCGTCCCGCACCCGCCTGCTCGGCCTGGACCTCGAAGGTCTCGGACTGTCCGCCCTGGAAGCGGCGGCGAGCGGCCTGCCGGTCGTCACCGGTGCCCAGGGCGGGGCACCCGACGTCGTCCTGCCCGGTCGCACCGGCGTCGTCGTGGACGGCCGCGACCGGCACGCCGTGGCGACGGCCGTCGCCGACCTGCTCGACGACCCCGAGAGATCCGCCCGGATGGGCCTCGCCGGACGGGACTGGATGTGCCGGAACTGGAACTGGGGTGAGTTGAGCCGGCGGCTCGCCGGACTGCTCGCGGGCGGGCCAGATTCCGATCTTGAGGGTGTCGCGGGACACTCTTTCGGATCCTCGGCGGCGCATCGGGAGGTCCCGGATGGCGTCGTCTCGAGCAACATCGGGCCCAGCGGCATGATTTCGGACGACATCGTTCCAGACCGGATCGATGTGAGCCAAGGCGGTTGAATTCCATGGCGAGACGGCGGATGGGATACATCCGGGCGAAGGGGGTTGCAGCCGTGGCCGCGCCGCTGCTGGCGGTGGTCTGGCTCGCGCGTTCGTGGACAACGGTCGAGAGCGGTGTCGACGCGTTGACGCGCGCCCACCCGTCCTGGCTGGTGGGCGCGGTCGCTGTCGCCCAGTTGACCTGGATCGCGGGAGCGGCCTGCCAGCAGGGCACGGTGGCCCGGCCCCTGCCAGTGGGTCCGCTGCTCGCGGTCCAGGTCGCCGGCAGCGTCGCCAACCACGTGCTGCCGGCGGGCTTCGGGGTCGGCGCGGTGAAGCTTCGTTTCCTGCATCGTGCGGGGCTGACCCTGCGGGAGGCGGTGACGGCGGTGGGCCTCGACACCGCCGCCGGTGTCACCACGCACCTGGCCGTGCTGATCATGCTCCTGGCGGGGGGATTCCTGCCGGTGGACGTGGCACGCCTACCCCGCGGCGAGCCGGTGGCCATGGTGGTCCCGGCGGTGCTCGCCGGGCTCGCTCTGCTCGGCCTGCTCGGCTGGCTGATCGCCCCGGTCCGCCGGGCGGCCCGCCGGGCATGGGCGGGCGTCGTCGACCACCTACGGTCGATGAAGACCACCCTGCAGTCGCCGAGCCGGGCGGCCCTGCTGTGGGGCGGCTCGGCCGCCATCCCGATGCTGCACGCCGCGACCCTGTGGGCGATCATGCGTGCGCTGCACCTTCCGCTCGGGGTCGGCGCGGTATTCGCGATCTACTTCGCGGCGAGCGCGGCCTCGGCCCTGGTGCCCTCGCCGGGCGGCTTCGGCTCGCTCGACGCGSCCCTGACAGCAGCGATCATGGCTGCCGGCCAGTCCGCCGCCATCGCGCTCGCGGCGGTCCTCGGCTACCGGATGATCACGGTATGGCTGCCGATGGCCCCGTCGGCCTGCGTCCTGGCCCTGCTGGTCCGCCGCGGCCACMTCTGACCCGCGCACTCACCCCCGCACCTCTGACCCGCGCCACTCACCCCCGTCGGGGGATGGTCCCGCACCACGTCAGGCCCACTCGTCCCGTCCGGGTGGACCCGCGGGCACCGAACCCAATGGTGATTACTCTTCGAATCAATGGGAATGCACAACGTCAGGATGCACAACGTACAGCTAGTTCTCGTGCGTGCACCGTCATCTACCCATGCCATCCACCCGTCGGTCAGGGCCGCACCCGCGGTCCTCAGAGGGGGGAGACTTCATGAACTGGTCCCGTACATCACGTCGGTGCGCCTCGCGCGCCTTCGTCCTGACCGCCACGCTGGCAGCAGCCCTGGCCRCGCCGGGGCTGCTCAGCTCGGTGGCCGAGGCGGCAGCACCGACCGGCAGCCCGACGAGCAGATGCCCGTCGCTGCCCCAGATCGCCGGCCCACTGCAAAGCTGGGAGACGGTTACCGCCCTGCCGACTCCCCGTGTCCATCTCGCGGCCACCACGGGATGTGACGGACGAATCTATGCGATCGGCGGCCAGGCCGCCGAGACGGGCGCCGGCGGCGGCGCCYCGGGATCGCCTACGGGGACGCCCGGCCCGACCGCGTCACCGACTACACCCACTTCACCAACCACCACACCCACTTCGCCAACCGCACCCGCATCACCGACGCAGTCGCCGGCCCCCACCGGGACGCCCGGAAGTTCCGCGACGACGACATCGACGGTGGGTCCGGCGAGCCTGACCCGGAAGCCACTGGCCGGTCCGCTCGGCCCGTCAACCGATGACCCGACCACCAGCCCGACCACCGACCTGCCCACCGCGACGTTGACCGGATCACCCGGCGCGAGTCCGACCGGTTCACCGACCACGCCCGGGACACCGACGGGCACCGGCTCACCCACGTCACCGCCGGGCGTCGCACCCCTGACGCCGGTGGGGACGGTCCAGGTCTACGACCCGCGGAAGAACGCCTGGACGGACGCGCCCGATCTGCCGACCGCGCGTACCCACCTCGCCGCCGCGACCGACCTCGATGGCCGGATCTACGCGATCGGCGGCCGGTCCGGCAGCTCGAACCAGCCCACGGACATCGTCGAGGTGTACACCCCGTCCAGCGGAAGCTGGTCGACGGGGAAGCCCCTGCCGAGCGCCATGGGTGACCCGAGCGCGGCCCGCGGCACCGACGGCAGGATCTACGTTCTCGACGCGAAGACCCTGGCGATCTACGACCCCGGCTCGGACAGCTGGTCGACGGCCGGGGCGCCGCCATCCGGGAACAGGGCTCCGGTCCTGACGGCCCTGCCGGACGGCCGGATCCTGGCCGCCGGCGGCATCGGGGCTGGCGGCGGCTCCGCAGCGCGGGCAGCCACCGACGTCTTCGCCTATACACCGGGTTCGAAAGCGGCCGAGAAGGGTTCGTGGGCCCAGATGTCCGACCTGCCGGACGGCGTCGCGGGTGCCGCCGGGGCGACCGGCCCCGACGGCCGGGTCTACATCATCGGCGGGCGGGACAGCGCCGGGAACGTCACCGGGGCGGTGCAGGTATACACCCCGAAGGACGACCGGTGGGCCGCCGGACCGACCAGCTCCCCCTCGACCCGGGCCGGGCATGCCGCGGCGACCGGTGGTGACGGCCGGGTGTACGTGCTGGGTGGAACGTCCAGCTCCGGCAAGACGCTGAACACCGTCGCCGCACTAAGCAAATAGCGAATAGCGAATAGCGAATAGCGAAACAAGTAACGAACAACGCCGTCAGCCGGRCGCCGGCCGTCCTGTCCCATGAGGCCGGCCCCGGCTGCTGGCCGCGTTTACTGAGGTCAGTCCCGCTTGAATGCCTCCCGGCGCAACATCTGAAATAGCGTCGGGGCGCCTTCGCGGGTCGTCACGGCGACCGCCTTGTGTACGAACCGTACCTCGATCGCCTGTTCGAGCAGGCTCGCGGCCAGGTCCGCGCGGCTGGTGAAGATACCCGGCGCCTGGTCCTCGTGAAGCTCGTAGCTCGTCACGGCGGGCGCGTCGAACAGACCCGAGGGACGCATGATCGTCCAATCTAGGTTGCTATCGCGCAGAAGTTCCTCCATGCGGCGCATATCGCGGTAGGTCGTCTTGCCGATCGTCGCGGTGATCAGCGGCTGGAGGACCCGATTGAGCAGGAAACCGCCATCGGCATGATGATGCGGCTCGGTGGCACTCGAGCTCACCACGACCACTCGCTTGACCCCGTGCCGGAACATCGCCGCAGTGATGTTCCGGATTCCGTCGCTGTAGATGTTGATCGGTTCGCGCGTAAACGGCACGCCAAGCGTCGACAGCACCACGTCGGCTCCTTCGACGGCCCGATCGACGGCCTGGGCGTCGTGCACGTCGGCCCCCACGACGTCGAGCCGTTCGTGCGTGATCGGGAATTCCGCCGGGCGCCTGGTCACCGCGACGACGTCGTAACCGGCGGCCAGCGCCTGCTCGGTCAGCAGCCGGCCAGTCGGCCCGTTCGCTCCGAACACGACAATCCTCATTGCTGCGCTCCTCCTGACCCGCGGGTACGCRGATCACCTGCCTGTCGGATGTCCGTCGGATGTCTGTCGGATCCCGCCGGACAGATGTGACCGCCGTGCCCACCGGCCACCGGCCACCAGCCACCAGCCGTCCCCCGGACCCGGACGGGTGGCGTCGTCACATCGGCGGTGCCGCGTTCGTCAACTGCTCAGGAGAGGCTGGTTCGGCGGGGTGCAAGCGAGAGGTGCAGGCAATGGAGGATGCGACGTGGCAGGCCGAGCAGTTCGAGCGCCAGCGCCCGCGGCTGCAGGCGGTCGCGTACCGCATGCTCGGTTCGCTCAGCGAGGCCGAGGACGCCGTCCAGGAGGCATGGCTGCGGCTGAGCCGCTCCGGCGACGAGGCGATCAACAACCTCGGCGGTTGGCTGACGACGGTCGTGGGTCGGGTATGCATCGACATGCTGCGTGCCCGCCAGGCGCGCCGGGAGGACTTCGTGGGCACCTGGCTGCCCGAGCCGATCGTCAGCGCCGAGGACGGTGACGGCCCGGAGCAGCAGACCGTGCTCGCCGACTCCGTCGGCCTGGCGCTGCTCGTCGTGCTCGAGACGCTCACCCCGTCCGAGCGGCTCGCGTTCGTCCTGCACGACATGTTCGCCGTGCCGTTCGAGGAGATCGCCCCGATAGTCGACCGGACCCCCGCCGCGGCCCGCCAGCTCGCCAGCCGCGCCCGACGGCGGGTGCGAGGCGCCCCGACGGTCCCGGACCCCGACCTCGCCGCACAGCGCAAGGTCGTCGCCGCGTTCCTGGCCGCAGCCCGGGCCGGCGACTTCGACGCCCTCGTCGCGGTGCTCGATCCCGACGTCGTGTTCCGCGTCGACACCGGCTCACGCACCCGGCTCATGCCCACGCTGCTCACCGGCTCCGCGGACGTCGCACAGCACACCGCCATCCAAGGCCCCCGCTTCGCGCGGCACTGCCAGCCAGCCCTGGTCAACGGCACCGCCGGGATCGTCGCGCGCACATCGACCGGTGTCATCGCCGTCGCCGGCCTCACCGTGCGCGACGGCCGGATCGCCACCATAGACCTGATCCTCGACCCTGACAAACTCCACCGCCTGGTTCTCGCCGACTAGGGGTGTTTTTGACCGGGGTGTTTTTGACCGACCCGGAGACAGTCTCGGATGTGTCAGTCTCGGATGTGTCAACCTCGAATGATGTCAACCTCGAATGATGTCAACGGCCGGTGGGAAGATAGGCGGCGGTGATCGCGGTGGCCAGCGCACGCTGCCMCTGGCCGTTGGGGTGGAACGCGGCGGAGAACGGCGTTCCGAGGAGGTCGACGTCGGGAGGGCTGSCTGTACTGCTGCAGAACTCGTGCCCGGCGAAGGCGTTTTCGGTGTCCACGTAGGTCACGCCGGCCGCCCTCGCGGCGGCGCGGATCGTGTTGTCGAGGTCGTGGACGGTCTGGTTGAACCAGGCCGCGTCGGCCGGCTGGATGCGTACCCCCAGCTTCCCGAGGACGCTGACCGGGCAGGGTGCGTCCAGAGCGTCGGGGAACAGCCGGGGATAGCCCAGGACGAGGATCCGTGCCCCGGGGGCGAGGCTGCGGGCCCGTCGGACAGCCCGGTAGGTCGCGGTGAGTTGTGGCTGCAGGGTGTTCAGAGCGGCCCCCACGGCCGGTGCGGAGTGGTCCCGACAGGACGGGAGAAGTGTGGTCACGTGCAGTGCCGCACAGTAGACCGCGATGTCGGCGAAACCGATGTCGTTGCCGCCGACGGTGAGGGTGACCAGTCCGACGGTGTCGGCCGACCCGTCCAGATAGGTGTCCTGTGGTGGGGTGCCAGGCCCCTGCGACGTGGAGAAGTCCCGAGTGCGTGCGCCCGCGCAGGCCCCGAAGGTGAACAGTGGATCAGACGTCGCGGACGGCGGCGGGTCCTTGGTGGCCAGGGCGGCGTGGACGAGAGCCGGGTAGGCATCGGTCGAGCGTCGGCAGCCACCGAATGGCCGGTAGCTGCCCGGGAGGTAGTCGGCGACGGGGCCGGCTCCGTCCCCGGAGGAATACGAGTCACCCAGCGCGACGTAGCGCAGCGCGGTCAGCCTGGTCCGCGAGGATCGTGAACGGCCGGACCGGTCGGTCGCGGTCAGCTGGAACACGTAGTTGCCCGGAGCCGGGAGGGTCACCGTCGTGTCCGGCGCGTCACCGGCGAATCGGGCCGGGGCCGGTCCCGACAGCATCGTCCACGCTGTGGATGCCGCGGGCCCGGTGACCCTGCCGTGCAGGGCCACCGCGCTCAGCCCGACGACTGTGCGCGAGCGTCCCGCCTGCACGGTCACCATCGCCTGCCGCGAACGTGTCACCGTCGTCACAGAAGGTTGCGATGTCGCTGCCGCGACGTTCTGCCGGCTACGGGATACCTCCGCTGCGCCCGTGTCACGGCAACCCGCGACYACCACGGCCGCCACCAGACCCACCACGAGCATGCTCCACCGGCATCGCCCGAGATCGCTACCCGTCATACCGTCATGATGACAGGCCGTGGAGTGGAGTCCACGGATGTGATGCACGTGGAGTAGCAGTCCTGCGCCACCCCAGAACAGTCCTGCGCCACCCCAGAACAGTCCTGCGCCACTCCGCGACGGTCCTACGACACCCCAGAGTGGCGGTCTGTAAAGGGGACGGCCACCGCATGATCCCTTCGAGAAACATACGAAGCAACTCGAYAAGGAAGAACCGCGATTACACGCACCGATGGTAAAGCGTAATCATATGTCCGTTAATGTCGGTCTATGGATCGACGGATGCTCCTTTCCCTACTGGGCATCGGCGCCGCGCAGGCGCTGATCGGATGCTCGGCCGGCACGGCGCCCGCCAAGCCCGACACCCACGCCACCGACACCGTGCGCGGCCCTGGCCCCGTCCCAGCGGTCGCACCCGTACCCACGCCCGGGAATTCCGTAGCCACGCCCGGGGATGGAGTGGTCACAGGTCCGTCGCCCTCGTTTCCGCCGATGCCCCCGCCGCATCCAGGCCGACCCACCGTGACCTTCCAGGCACCCGCCCGGACCCAGCAGATCGCCCTGACGATCGACGACGGCTACGATGCCGCGACGGTCGCCRGCTACGTGGCGTTCGCCCAGCGATCGAAGATCCCCATCACGTTCTCGCCGAACGGCGCCTACCGGGCGATCTGGGACCGCCACGCCGACGTCCTGCGTCCGCTGGTGGAGTCCGGCCAGGTGCAGATCGGCAACCACACCTGGACCCACAAGAACCTGCTGCACGAGACGGACACCGCGATCCGGGCCGATATAGAGCGGAACGAGCAGTGGATTCAGCGAACCTTCGGGATCACCAGCCGGCCCTGGTTCCGTCCGCCCTACGGCGCCCACAACCCCCACGTCGACGGGCTCGTGGGCGAGCTCGGCTACACCCGGGTCCTGCTGTGGAACGGCAGCTTCGGCGACTCGACCACACTCACCCCGCAGCAGCTCATCGGGCTTGCCGAGCAGTACCTCAAGCCAGGCACGATAATGCTCGGCCACGCCAACCACCAGACCATCCTCGGCCTGTTCGACAAGGTCCAACAACTGATCGAGCAGCGCAACCTTCAGCCGGTCACCCTGGATACCATGTTCGGCACCTCCCGCGCCGTCGGCTGACAACGGCAACATTTCCGCGGAAGCGACGATCTCGTCCTGGTCGGAAGGGCCCGAGGAATGCCCGGTCAAGAAACTCCCGGTCAAGAAATGCCCGGCCAAGGAGCCAAGGAGTTTCACCCGGGCCGGCCCTTCCGAGGTCAGGTGAGCAGGTCGTGGACCGGTACCGGGGTGAGGCCGGCCGTGCGCAGGTTCGCGACGATCCGGGGGAACGCGCTGACGGTGCCCGGGTAGCCGAAATGCATGCTCACGATGGAGCCTGGCCGGGTGCCGGCCCGCACCCGCGCGACGACGGTGTCGGCTCCGGGGGAGGTGTAGTCGAGCGGGTCGACGTCGAAGTCCACAACCGTGCGGTACCCGGCGGCGCCGGCCTCGGTGAGGATCAGCGGGGTGGCGGTGCTCGTGCCGGAGGGCYGGAAGTAGCGGCCCTGYGTCGGGGCCAGTCGGGCCAGGACGTCCCGGCAGYCGGTGATCTCCGCGGTCACCCGATCGGCTGGAAGCGTCGTCAGCGCCGGGTGGGTGTAGGTGTGGTTCGCCAGTTCGTTGCCGGCCGCGAGGATGACGGGGACGAGGTCGCGGTGCCGGTCGAGCCATTGCCCGACCGCAAACACGGTGATCGGTGCCGAGAGCCTGGCGGCGTCGGTGAGGAGCTGATGGGCCAGGGACAGATCCTGACCCGCCTCGTGCGGGCCGAGATGGAAGGTGAGCGCGACCCGGGACCGGTCACGCGGTCCGTGGGTGACCGCCGCCGCCGCGCCTCCCGGCACCAGCTCCGGGCCGCCGGCCGCGCCGGCAGCGGAAGAGGCCGCCGCGGTCTCACCCGATGTGCCGCCAAGGGCAGGGGCGAAGGGTGACGGCGTTGCTCCTGAGGACGCTGGTGGCGCCGAGGGGGTCGAGCCACCGGTACCGCAGCCCGCCAGCCCCGTAGCCGCCGCCGTACCGGCCACAGCCAGGAACTGACGACGAGAGGTACCACGACCGGCCGGCTGAGACATGACGCTGAGGGTATCTCGGCTACGGGGATATCCCGGCCACTGGAGGCGCCCGATGGGCACCCAGGATCACCAGCCGGGTACCGTGAGGCCACGGGCGGCCAGACCCCGACACGAGCCTTCTTGTCGACGATAGATCACAACCAGGCAAGCGATCAGTAAAACCAGGCAAGCGATCAGTAAAACGCCTTTCTACCATATTCGATTATGCGACCGTCCGACGGGGTCGAAGGGCCCCGCGTGAAAAGACGGTACTAGCGTGTCGGCATGCCAACCAGGGCGAAATCGCATCAACCCCGGCCCGGGAAGCGGCCCCGGCCGTACGGCCCGATCCTGCTGGCCGGCCTGGTGGTCCTTGTCGTCRCCCTGCTGGCGGGCTGGGCCCTCCGTGACCCGGGCAACCAGGCTKCGAACGCTGGAGCCCTCCCGCAACCGCCTGCGTCCCCGGGCGCGTCCCCGGGCGCGTCCCCGGCCGCGTCCCCGGCCAGGGCGGGAGCAAGCCCCACCGCCGCCGTTGCTGGTGGTACCACCGTTGCTGGTGCTACCACCACTGCTGTGGATGTGTACGCCCACGCCCATGCCGGGATGCTGAGCCCGGTCGTGCGCGACGATCCGCAGCTCGTCTATGTCCCGAACCTGTCCGACGGCACGGTCAGCGTCATCGACCAGCACACGCTGCGGGTAGTGGCCACCTACCCCACGGGGCGCGGCCCGCAGCATGTGGTCCCGTCCTGGGACCTGCGGACACTGTGGGTCAACAACAACGTCGGGAACAGTCTGTCACCGATCGACCCGCGGACCGGGCGCCTCGCCGGCCGGGCCATACCGGTCACCGACCCTTACAACCTGTACTTCACCCTCGACGGAAAGAGCGCGATGGTCATCGCCGAGGCGAACCACAGCGTCGACTTCCGCGACCCGCACACCTTCGCCCTGCGCCACAGCCTCGACGTGGGCAGCCGGTGCGCGGGCGTCAACCACGTCGACTTCTCCCCGGACGGCACCTATGCGATCGCCACCTGCGAGTTCGCCGGCCAACTGGTCAAGATCGACCTGGCGCACGAGCGGGTCCTCGGCTACCTCGATCTCGGACGCACCGCGGCCCCCCAGGACATCAAGATCGATCCTGCGGGCCGGGTCTGGTACGTCGCCGACATGAACGCCGGCGGCGTCCACCTCATCGACGGGGACACCCYCACCAAAACCGGCTTTGTCCAGACCGGCCCGGAGGCCCACGGCCTGTACCCCAGCCGCGACGGCCGCTATCTCTACGTCGTCAACCGGGGCGGCATGATGACCTCCGACATGGTCCCGTTCCCGCATACCGGTGATCGGGGCTCCGTGTCGGTCATCTCCTTCACCACCAGGAAGATCGTCGCAAACTGGGCCATCCCCAGCGGCGGGACCCCCGATATGGGCAACGTCAACGCCGACGGGACCCGGCTGTGGCYGTCCGGCCGGCGCAGCAACGTCGTGTACGTGTTCGATACCGGCGGGAACGGCGGGTCGGACCCGACGACCGGCCGGCTGTTGACCGAGATCCMGGTGGGCCACGAGCCGCACGGGCTCGCTGTCTGGCCGCAGCCCGGGCGCTACTCCCTCGGCCACACCGGAATCATGCGATAAGCCCTCGCGTGTTCGATACTCCTGTCCATCGGCTGTCCACCGGCTGTCCACCGGCTGTCCACCGGCGCACCGCCAGCACGATCACCTCCGGGGGAAAACCGGAGCCCCCCTACCTGCCAAGATGAGACGAGACAGGCAGTACGTTCCATCTGGGCTGGCTTGGGCGGGGCTGGGATAGGTAGATCGGGTGATCCTCGCGGCGCTGTCCCGGCTGTTACCCCGGGCCCGCTGGGACGTCTTCTTCGTCACCCCGGCCACCGTGCTGCGGTGGCCGGGGTGACCTCCTCCGGCAACTTTCTTACCGGCGRCACGTTGCCTTGACGCCGGCGACAAGGTTTAGCGTCTTGCCCCGGGCGGGTGAAGGAGGTCGGATGCTGATCGGCGAACTGGCGGAACGGGCCGGCACGAGCACCCGCACGCTGCGCTACTACGAGTCACACGGGTTGGTACGGCCACGGCGCTCCGCCAACGGCTACCGCGTCTACGACGAGACAGAGCTGCGAGTCGTCCACGAAATTCGGGCCCTGCTCGCTGTGGGCTTCGACCTCAACGACATCCGCCCGTTCGTCGCCTGTTTGCGGGCCGGCAACACGTCGGGACACGTTTGCCCGGACTCTGTGCTGGTGCTGCGACGCAAACTCGCCGAAGTCGATGTCTGTATCAAGCGGCTCGACGCGGTACGGCAGCAGTTGCAGAGCCAGCTCGCTCAAACGATCGCGATGCGGCCGTAGTAGCCGTCGCTGACCGACGAACAGTCATCGAGCTCAACGTCCCTGTCCGCCCGGCCAACGGCGGGCGGGGAGCAATGGGGTATCAGCAGATCGGAAGAATGAGATGAAGTTCGCAATCGGCTACAGCACGCCCTACTACGGTGTCGACCCGGACCGGATCACTGCCTACGCCCAGCATGCGGAGGAATGCGGCTTCGAGGCACTGTATCTGYCGGAGCACATCGTGCTGTACCCCGGGGCGATGGTCGGGTCCATCGAGATCCCGCCGTCGCTGCCCTACGCCGATCCCCTCGATTGCCTGAGCCTCGTCGCCGCGGCCACGAACCGGATGCTGCTCGGCACGGGCGTGCTGCTGCTTCCCTACCACCATCCAGTGGTCCTCGCCAAGCGACTGGCCACCATTGATGTGCTGTCCAAGGGGCGGATGCGGCTATTGACCGTGGGGCTGGGAACCTTGCCGGGCGAGGCCCAGGCGGTGGGGGTGGATTTCAGCACCCGTGGTCGCCGCGCCGACGAGGCGATCGACGTGATGCGACTGCTCTGGGCCGGGGGCGAGGACGGGGTCAGCTTCCGCGGGGAGTTCTTCGACTTCGACAACCTGTGCAGCTTCCCGAAGCCCTACGGCGTTACCCAGCTGCCCATCCACGTTGGTGGATCAAGTCGGGCGGCTGCACGCCGGGCCGGGCTGCGAGGCGACGGCTACTTTCCCGGCGGTGCGCTCGGTCCTGATGAGCGTAGCCTCCAACTAGACCTCGCCCGGTCGACCGCCTTCGAGGCTGGCCGTAATCCGGATGCTCTGGAGTACACGCGATGGGGGTCGATCGACATGACACCGGAACGGGTGGAGGCGTTCGCCGCGCAGGGTGTGACCCGCATCGTCGTGGGCGCCACGGCCATCGATCCAGTTCAGCAGCGCGACGAGATATCCGCGTTCGCCCAGCGGTTCGGCCTCCTCGACCGCCTATCGACCTGACGGTTCGGCCAGACCAGGTCGGCGGCGCGTATGTTCTCGACGTCCGCCAGTAGGCGGAGTTCACCTCCGCCTACTGGCCGGGTGCGACCTCATGTCGAGCTCGGCGACTTGCCCGCCCACCTCGCCGACGTCGCAGCCGGGCTACCGGCCAGCGGCACAGGTCCGGGTCGGTGTGGGCATCCCACCTGCACGCCGGCGCTTGATCCCACCCGCCGCCGGCTCCTGCCCCAGGACCGACCCACCCCCTTCTGCAGGGRGTCTCCGCCTTGACCAGCGACAACCACGGCATCATCGAAGCCGGCCGTGCCATCCGCCCCTACCTCGCCGACTGGTTCGCCCCCCAGGACGCCGCAGCCTTCGACCAAGGGATCGCCGCCCTGCTCACCACTGCCAACCCGGCCGACGCAGGAACCCAGGCTGGTCAGCTGCGCGCCCTCCTCGAAGGCCACCCTCACACCGGCCGGTTCCTGCGCGATGTTCTCGCCGACGCCCCGCACTACAGGCCGCCCGACCAGCAGCCCCGCTACCAGCGCACCCCCCGCCCCAGCCCCCTCGGCGACCCAGGTCCAGTCGCCGCCGACCGGTACAACTGCCCGCGCGGCGACTACACCTGGTACCGGCCCGACCTAGGCAGCGCCATCCCCACCTKCCCCACCCACCAGGTCACCCTCGTACGAGGCTGACAGGCATGCTCGAGGAGTTCTGGAAAACAGTCGGCGAGAAAGTCGCCGACCGATGGGCATCGATCGCCGCCCCCGCCCTGGTGTACTGGCTCGCCCTCCTCGCCGTTTGGACCTACCACCACGGCGGCCTTCACACCCTCAGCAACCACACCAGCTGGCTCGACCGGCAGACCCCCGCAATCCAAACCCTCGCCATCCTCACCGCCCTACTCGGCATCGCAGCCACCGCGGTCCTGGTCAGCAGCGCTGCCACTCCGCTGCTCCGACTGCTTGAGGGCTACTGGCCGGCCATCGCCGACCCCCTCCGCCACCGCCTCGCCGCCCGCGCTGCGGCACGCGCCGCCGCAGACGACCTCGCCTGGCAGACAGCACACACTGCCGTGCAACCCCCGAACACCCCCACAAACCGGCAGCTCGTCGTCTACACCCGCCTCGAACGGCGTCGCCGACAGCATCCATCCCCAGGCGCCCCCGGCTTCTTCCTAGCCACCCGCACGGGCAACATCCTGCGCGCCGCCGAACGACGCCCCACTGACAAATACGGCTTGGACACCATCATCTGCTGGCCCCGTCTCTGGCCTCTGCTCCCTGACACCCACCGGACCGACCTCGCCGCCGCCCGCACCGCCCTCGACACTGCCGCCACCATTACCCTGTGGGCGCTGCTCTTCGCCGCCACCGGTGGCCTCTACACCCTGCTTGCCATCCCTGCGGGTCTCGCCGTCGCCACCATCACCGTCACCGTCGTCATCCCCGCCCGTGCGCAGGCGTTCGGCGAACTGATCGAAGTCGCCTTCGACACTCACCGCACCCAGCTCTACACCCACCTTCGTTGGCCGCTCCCCCACACCCCCGCAGAAGAAAAACCCGCGGGGCAAGCCCTCACCGCCTACCTYTGGCGCGGTTCCRACAACAACACCCCTAACTTCACACAGCCCACCCCGTGATCTCCCTCTGATCTCGCTACAACAACATTGCCAACACCGTCACGCGTCCTTTTCCTCAAACGTCGAGGTTCTCAAACGTCGAGGTTCTGGACAGACACTGCGGACAAAGGGGAGACTCTGCCACATTCGAAACCAGCAAATTCGGCAGGTATGGGTCCGGCCCGGAAGGCCGGACGTTGAGGAAGCCTCGTCACAGAGGAGAGGGGAACGAGTCGATGCGGGACGATCTTCTTGCCAGGGTCCAGGAGCGACTGGAGCTGTTCGCCGCCGAAAGCTCCCCCGAGATCGTGTTGGCCAACGATGCGGTGTTGGAGGTGATGGGTCTCTTGAACGCCGTCCCGGATCCGTCCATCGACACGGATGTTCTGCTCGCGGCCGGTCTTCTGTACTGGTGTCGTTATCTTGTGCTGGGAGGTGACGATGGCCGGCCGGACCTGGCGCGGGCACGGGAACTGCTGGCATCGGTCCACCGGTCGAATCCGACCCTTCTACCCAGCGAGATCCGTGACGCCCTTGACGAGGCTGACATGAACCCGAGCAGCCGGGAAAGGTTGGCACTTCGCGCCGAACACCTGTACGGCCAGTCGACGAAAACCGGTGACGTCGACGGTCTCAGCGAGGCGATCGCCCTGTTCCGACGCGCGTCTGCTGTTACGCCCGTGAGTCATCCGCTTCACGTCGGGCTCCTTTCCAATCTCGCGACGGCGTTACAGACGCGGTTCGCCTGGACGGGTTCGGACTCCGACATCGACGAGGCGGTCGACCTCGGCCGGCTGGCCGCCACCCGGGCACCGGAGAACCACCCTTCCCGCTTCCTGGTGCTGTCGGGTCTCAGTGGTTCGCTATGGGCGCGATGTGTGCACCGGAAGTCGCCGGCGGACCTGGAGGAATCCCTGCAGGCAATCCGGCAGGCGGTCGCGGTCATCCCGCCACAAGATCCTAATAGCGGCCGTTATCTGTCAAACCTAAGTAACATTCTGCGTTCCCGGTTCGAGTGGACGGGCGCGCGAGCCGATCTCGACGAGGCAGTGGAACAGGGTCGACGCGCCGTCGATGTGACGCCGGCCCACCATCCTCAGTACGCGACGATGCTCACCAATCTGGCCGTCGCGCTGCAGACGCGTTTCGTGCAGGCCGGGGTCTCGACKGATCTAACGGCCGCCATCGATATCTTTGGCCGCGCGGCCACAGTAACGCCTCCCAGCCATCCGCACTTTCCGGTCGTCTTGGGAAACTTGAGTGCTGCGCTGCTGGTCCGGGCGCTGCACACCGGGACGGACTCCGACCTCACCACGGCGGTGGAGACGGCCCGGCGGGCAGTGGCTGTGACTCCTCCCGGCAGCCCGGACCGTRCCCGGCGTCTCTCCAATCTGGGCAACATTCTCCGGGCACGTTTTGATCGGGTCGGGCTGCTGGTTGACCTGGATGAGGCTGTGGAGGTCTGCCGGCAGGCGGTAGTGGCGACGCCGGCCAGCCACGCGGAACGGGCCGTGATACTGACCAATCTTGGGGCCGTGGTGGGTCTGCGCGCGGATCGAATCGGGCGCGCGGCCGACCTGGACGAGGCAGTCACCGTCGGCCGGCAKGCGGCGGCTGCCACCTCGACGGAGCACACGGCTTGGGTCCCCGTCATGGTGAACCTCTGCAGGGCGCTGTCACGACGCGCCCGGCTGGCTGGTACCTCCGCAGATCTGGACGAGGCGGTGGAAACTGCCCGCGCGGCGCTCGCCGCCGCCGAGGCCAAAGAGAACAGAGCCTTTGTCGCGGCCGCGGCGTCGAATCTCGGCGAGACCCTCCATCTCCGCTTTGACCGGACAGAAGACATGCCCGACCTGGACGGTTCCGTGGCGGCGTACCGGATGGCGGTCGATGCTCGCGGCGATGACCCGGATGCTGCCACTTCCCTGTCCGGCCTCGGTCTTAGTTTGTGGAACCGTTTCGAACACACTGGGAGGCCGGCGGATCGGGATGTCAGTATCGCCGTGTTTCGACGTGCCGCCGCGCTGGCAACGGCAGCACCCAGCATCCGAGCGAAGGCGGCGGGAGCATGGGCGAGCCTGGCGGCCACCGCGGGCGACTGGCAGCAGGCTGTCGCCGGCTACAGCACCGCTGTGGACCTGCTGGGACAGGTCGCGCCGCGCAGCCTTGACCGCGAAGACCAGGAGTATCGTCTCGTCACCCTGTCCCGGCTGGGATCGCAGGCCGCCGCAGCGTGTTTACAGGTCGGCAAGGTCGAACGCGCCCTGGAACTCTGGGAGCAAGGACGCGGAGTCATCCTCGGCCAGATTCTCGACGCCCGTACGGACCTCGCCCTCCTTGCCGCAAGAGACCCGGAGAAGGCCGCGCTGTTCAGGCGGCTTCAGGATGAGTTCGACGCTCCTCCCGCCTTCGACGGATCCGACATACCGCTGGCGGAGCAGGCATCCCCGCCATTCGTCGGAAACGACGCGACGGGCACGGCACGACGCGGTGCCGACCGGCGGCATGCCCGCGCGGCGCGGTTCGCAAGCCTCGTCTCCGAGATCCGCAGCCTGCCGGACTTCGAGCGTTTTCTTCTGCCACCAACCATCGACGATCTTCGGCACGCCGCGAGCCAGGGGCCGATCGTGGCCGTCAACGTCAGCGAGATCCGTTGCGATGCCCTGATCCTGACCACGGCCGGCGTGCAGCTCCTACCCCTGCCGGACCTCACTGAAGAAGCCGTTGGTGACCAGGTCCTCGCTTTCCTGACGGCTGTCGAACGCGGCGACGAGAAGGGGCTCTCGAACGTCTTCGGCTGGCTGTGGGACGTCCTCGCCGGACCGGTGTTGGAACGCCTGGACATCCACGGACCACCGGCAACGGGCACCTCGTGGCCGCGGATGTGGTGGTGCCTGTCGGGGCTGTTGTCGTTCCTTCCCGTGCACGCGGCAGGCCATCACCAGGCTCGATTCGATCCGGCGCCGGACACGCTGATCGATAGAGTGATCTGTTCGTACACTCCAACGATCCGCGCCTTGGGCCATGCTCGGCGCACCGCGCCCGACGCGGCGACGCTTGTCGGCCTTCCGTCAGCGAACGACGAGGGCAGGCGYGCGCTGGTCGTGGTGATGCCCCACACCCCCGACGCCGGCGACCTGCCCGGCGCACACCTCGAAGCCGCCATCCTCACGYGGATTCTGCACGAACGGGTGAGCACGCTGGTCCAGGACAAAGCGACCCGCGCTGCGGTGCTGGCCGCCCTGCCGCAGGCACGCTGGGTGCACTTCGCCTGCCATGGCGAGGCAGCCATCTCCGCCCCATCGACCAGCCGTCTGCTACTACACGACCAGCCCCTCACCGTTCTGGACGTCAACCGCCTCAGGCTCACCGACGCCGAACTTGCATACCTGTCCGCGTGCGAAACCGCCCGCCCGGGCGGCGAGCTTTCCGACGAGGCGATGCACCTCGCCTCCGCCTTCCAGCTCGCCGGCTATCGGCATGTCATCGCCACGCTGTGGCCCATCAACGACYAGATCGCCGTCGACCTCGCGGAAAATATCTACAGGTTCCTAGCCGACGGTAGCGACGTGGCCGCGGCCGTTCACAACGCCACCCGTGCCCAGCGCAACTACGCGCCGCGATCCCCGTCACAGTGGGCGTCCCACATCCACGTCGGCGCCTGACGCCGCCACGCCCACACCGTAGCAGCCCACCAAGCTGCTACGTGAGGTTCTTGACAAGCCGTCGCGGCGACAGGAGGTGCACAGAGCGCCCGGGCGGGGGTTCCGAATCCGGTCACCGGCAGGCCTGCGCCGGGAGCGAAAGTAACTGGCGGTGGTTTGTTGTGATCGGTAATGGGAGCGGGAACAGGGAATAAGGAGAAGTGATCGCCTGCGGTCATGGGGGTGAGCAGTGATGACAGCGCGGCTGYCGTGCCCGCCGGCACCGGCGCCGTGGAGGCGTACGCGTCCCGGTTCGATGACCTGTTCGCGTCGCGGGCGCAGCGGCAGGGGTTCCGGGACTGTCTGGTTGGTCTGGCTGGCGCCGCGGGACCGGAACAAGACACTGACCTGCCTGGCCGGGGCGGAGCCGGTGGTCGGCGCCCAGCRCCGGCAGGCCCAGCGGCTGCAGTGGTTCGTCTCGGAGTCCTCCTGGGACCACCAGAAGATCAACAGTAGGCGGGTTGAGCTGCTCGCCAGAGCGCCAGGCACAGCCCCGCAGCCGGGCGGGGCCCTGGTCATCGACGACTCCGGGGACCGCAAGAGCGGGCACGCCACCGCGGGAGTCTCCCGCCAGTACCTCGGTTCCCGCGGGGCCATCGAGCGTGGCGTCGTCGCGGTGACCACGGCATGGGCCGACGAGCGGGCCTACCACCCGCTGCACACCCGGCTCTACCTGCCGGCCCCCTGCCTACCCGAGGGGCGCAACGACCCGTCGTTCCAGACCAAGGGGCAGATCGCCGCCGGCCTGGTCACCGACGCCCGCACAGCCGGGATCCCGTTCCGCGCGGTGATCGCCGACTGCTTCTACGGCCCGTCCGAAAGCCCCGGCCTCGTCCTCGAAGACGATCCAGGACCCTGTGGCCGCAACGATTTTTTTGCCCGCGGCCACGTCTCCCGCGGCCACGTCTCCCGCCGCCACACCCCCACCGCACCGTCGTCGCGTTCAACCGCCCGCCGGGCGGGCCGCTGGCACGACCAGCCCCGCTGCCGCAGCCGCTCACATCGCAGAGCTGGGCAGGAACCTGCTACTCAACGTCTTGGGCCTCCCTGCCTTCACCGTGGCCGCGCTGGAGGTAGTACCGAAGCAGTCGATCTTTCAGCCGGGATCGCTGGCGATCGCTGGTAGGGCGCCGGATTGGGAGCAATACAAGCCCCCGGCTCCTGGTCGGGCCAGCCGGCTGGTGGGCGGGTCGGGTCGATACCAGCGGGAGTTCGACGCGGCCCGAAGCACGTGGGAAGCCGACACGGCCGAGTTCCAGCGGGTCGAGACCGACCGGCTACGACAACTCACTGCGGCTCGAACCAGACACGACCAGCAGGTGGCTGCGGCCCTCGACCGTGCCGCGGCGCACAACGCCCGCATCGCGRCACAGTGGGCGGCGTGTCTGGACGGTGACCCGGAAGCGGTCGAGTGGTTCGTCGGCCAAGCGCTCGCGGCCACGTCCTATCCCGACGGCTTYCCCGTAGCACGCAAAATCGCCTACCGGCCCCAGGAACACGACATCGTCATCGAGATCGAATTCCCACAACGATCCGTGATCCCCGAAATCAGGGAATACAAGCTATTCAAGACCGCACCCGAGGTCAGGCCGGTAAAGTGGAAAGAGCCTGAAGCCAAGAAGCTATATGCGCAGCTCGTTGCCTGGATGACGTTGCGGATAGTGCACGAAGTCTTCGAGGCCACGAAGACGCTTGACCTCATCGATGTTGTTGTCTTCAACGGAACCGTCATCGATGTAGCACCCACGACCGGCAAAGACACTCTCTACCATCTGGTAAGTCTCGAACCCGAACGWTCCCTGTTCGAGGCGAGCCTTGAACTCGACCGAGTCACCGATCCGATCGGATGCCTGCGCGAGCTGGGCGCGGAAGTCTCACCCAACCCTTACGATCTAGAAGCCGTGAAACCCGTTGTCACGTTCGACCTCCGTCGATTCAGACGTACGTAGTCGGAATTCCCGTGGGTGCATGGTCGCGGGCGGCGTGACGGTCGGTCACGCCGCTGGGTGTTGCGAGGAGTTCGCTGGTCAGCTGGGTGGCTGTTTCCACGCCTCAAGGTCGTCGGGGCTGGCGGCCCAGGGCAGGAACCGTTCGAGGTCGGTGCCGGTGAGCGCTGTGTCGTCGGTCTGGCCGCAGGCGTCGAGGTAGCTTTCCAGGTAGGTCAGCAGGTTCAGTCCGTGCAGCGTCGTGGTCGCGGTGACCGTGAAGATCGTGGCGGCGTCGCGGGCGGCGTCCTCGGTGCGGGAGCCGCCGGCGTTGCGCCGGGTCACGACTGGCCCCCTGATCGCTCTCTCGGCCGGGTTGTTGTCCAGACCGATCATGGGATAGCCGCGGTGGGCGGTCARGCCGTCCCATTCCCGGTCCATCGTGGCCAGGGCCTTCTTCGCGGGTTCCTGCAGGCCCGGGGAGGTCATCTGTTCCTGTCGGACGGTGTCGATCATGCCGATCGCGGTGTCCCAGCCGGCGTAGGCGGCGGCCAGGGCGCGCTCGGCGCGCGGGGACGGGGCCGTGGCGGCGGTGTGCCAGGCCGCGGCGAGCGCGTCGTGCGCGGTGTAGAGATCGCGGATCCGGTCGACCCGCTGGCGGGCCCAGATCCCGAGCTGGGYGGGGTTCGCGTCCCCGGCTCGTACGAAGTGYCGCCGGGCGTGCGCCCAGCAGTACAGGTTGACCAGGCCGTCAGCCCGCCGGCCGGCGGAGGCGTACACGGTGTAGAAGTCCGACGACAGCACGAGCCGGCGCGGCGCGCCGCCCGGGGGTGTCGCTGAGCTGGCCGGTGTCCGGGTCGAGGCCGACATGGTCGGCGAGGACCGCACTCGAACGGGTCGCGTCCATCACGAAGCACACCGAGTCCTCACCGAGGAAGACCCACAGCCAGAAGCGGGCCGGCCCGCCGCCGGGGAAATCGCAGTCGACCTCGTCACGGGTGAGATGGTCATAGTTCCGCCGGCMCATCAGTGGTCCGCGCTGGTGACCGCATGGTTGATGTTGGAACATGCTCCGACCAGCCGGGAGATCCGCGGAGACAAGGAACTGGCCCCGCCGCTGCCCCTGGCCTCGGCCGCCGGTGGGCTACGACGCGCCATGCTGTGCGCGGCGCGCGGTGGGCTGTCGTTGCGGGTGGCCGGCGAGCACGTCGACTGGTTCTTCCCGCTGCATCTATACGGGCCAGGCGAGCTGCGGGACAAGGCGGCCGCCGCGATACGGGAGTTGGAATATCTGGTCAAGGATGTGGCTCGCCTCCRCGGGAAGATCCGGGTGCGGGGAATGCGCTCGTGCGTCGTGGCCGAAGAGGCCTTGATCAGCGAGATTCTGCATACCCGGTCATTGGCGAAGCTGTCCTTGGCGCGGGTGGCGCCGACGGTGCTGTCCAGCTCGCACGAGCCGCACGAGGTGCTGGCACGGCTGCGTGCGGCCGGGCTGTCCCCGGTCGCCGAGGACGCGACGGGCACAGTGATCGTCGAGAAGCAGCAGGAGCACCGCGCGGCTGCGCCCCGGTCGCCGACGCGGGCCGCGTCCCGGGTCCGGCCCCGGATGGACGCGGAGAAGCTGGCCGCACGGCTGCTCGCGGACCCGGATGGCACGGACAGCGGCGGGTCGGATATCTCGGAGACGTCCGCGCGGCTGGCGCAGCTGAACCCTGGCCTGACCGATACCGAGATCATCCTGCTTGCCGACGCGATCGAGGCCCAGCGCGACGTGTTGATCAGCTACCGGAACAAGGCAGGAAACCGGACTGCCCGGGAGATCCAGCCGCACCAGCTGTACGGCCGATGGCTCGAGGCGTGGTGTCACCTGCGGGACGCACAACGGGACTTCACCGTGGCCAACATCGAGTCGGTCGCCCCGGTCGGCTGACCCCGTCGGTGGCCCTCACCGACTGCCTGTGCCCGCGCCCGACATCAGGCGACCAGGCCACTCACGCTCCAGCCCTCGGTGGGTTCAGGTGCCTTCGCGTACAGCTGCGAGGACTCGACGCAGGTCGACAGAGAACTGGGGTAGTTGCTCTCTGGCCGCGGTGTGCAGTATCTCGAGGTCGACGGACCAGTAGCCGTGGACGATCCGGTTGCGTAGCCGGACGGGCTGCTTCCAGGCGATGTCGGGATAGCTCTTGGTGATCTCTTCGGAGAGCTAACTGGCGGCTTCGCCGAGCACGGTGAAGTTCCACAGGAGTGCGTCGCGGCGCTGCCGGTCCGCTTCCAGGGCGCTGACGGTGATTCCGTCGGTGAGTTTCTGTGCCTGGTCGGCCGCTTCGATCATCTCGCTGAGAAGGAGGACGTCACGCCGCATAGACGGGCCGTGCCTCAGCCAGGACGGACGAGCGGAGCAGCGGGTGGAGCCCGCGGGCGGAGACCAAATCGACGGGCCGTCCGAACAGGCCGGTGAGGTCATCGGCGAGCTGCTCAATGTCCCAGCCCAGACGCCGGCCCGGCGCAAGGGTGTACAGGATGTCGATGTCGCTGTCAGCGGTCGCGGTGCCGCGCGCCTGCGAGCCGAACACCTGGAGTTCCGCGATCCCGTAACGAGCGCAGATCGCGGCCAGGCGTGCCCTGTCGATCTCTACTCCGGCGATGGACCCCACAGGTCAAGGGTAGCCGCAGGAAGCTCAAGGTCCAGGGCGCACCGTTCCAACGCGCATCGCCGCTGATCATGACTGCCCGTTGACCAGCCGCACGGGCAAACCGCGACTCACTGGCATCACGCCCGCCCCGGCGACTCGGACCGAGGCCAGCGGCACCCCGAGGCGGTTAAGGGGTTAACTCAACACCGGCAAACGAGCTCTGGACCACAGCGCCCGCCGGGCGAATCAGGCGACGGTTCGGATTGTGCGAATTTTGCACCAAGAAAAAAGTTCAACAAAATGCCAGGTCACACCAAGACGACGGCGCCCGCGAATGGAACGCCCGCGACGGCCGTGTCACCGATCTCGGGCTGCACTGCACCGTCGCCCCCGCGGCCGGTAACGAGATCACGATCGCGATTCGGGCATCCGCAGGCAGCGAGAACACGACCGGGTGACAGACGCCGGGTATTCGTGGTTCACAGATCCACCGGCCGTGCCCTCCACGACCCGGTGGACCTGACTCCCGCCACGGCGTGGCCATGGCTACTGAGAGCCTGTCCTGGATCTTGAGTGATGTTAACGCTCTGTAGTATCGCGGGGTTGCCAGCGTGGGACGGGATTCCCGCGAACGAGACGGCGGACCATGGTGCGGATCATCGCCCAGTGGATGAACGATGCGGAGGTGGCGGGGTGGCGTTCGTAGTCGCGGGCAAGCCGCCGGTGGGCGGTGAGCCAGGCAAGGGTACGTTCGACCACCCATCGTTTCGGCAGGGCCTCGAAGGTTTTCTGACCGGGTTTCTTCCGAACGATCTCGACGGTGGTCCTCATGATGGTCCGCGCCCATGCAACAAGCTGGCCAGCGAAACCGCCGTCGGCGAACAGATGACGGCAGCGATGATGGGTGAAGTAGTGGTCTATCAGGAGGCGCCGGCCGCCGTCGCGGTCCTGGACGTTGGCAGGGACGACGAGGACGGTCAGCAGGAGACCCAGCGTGTCGACGATCACGAACCGCTTGCGGCCGTTGACCTTCTTGCCGGCATCGTAGCCGCCGGAGTCGGCGCCGACCGTCTGGGCGCCCTTGACCGACTGGGAGTCCACCACCCCCGCGGTCGGCTCCGCGCGAGCCGGACCCTGCCCCGCAGCGCGTCATGGATCCCGGCGGTCACGCCTTTTTTCTTCCACCGGTCAAAGAAGCCGTAGACCGTCTGCCACGGCGGGAARCCCGCCGGCAGCGCGCGCCACACGATCCCGTTGTGTGTCACGTACAGGATGGCGTCCACGATGTCCCGGCGAGAGYGCGCCTCGGGCCGGCCGTCCTTCGATACCGGCGGCAACACAGCTTCGACAAGCGCCCACTCGGCGTCGGTCAGATCCGATGGATACCGGTGTGTACGTACCATGACCAGCCCCTGCCGCCATCACCCCCGTCCAAACCCCACCAGCAACATCCACACCAACTTTCCGTCACGCTCCGCATATGCAAAAAGATCCAAAACAGGCTCTTGGAGCCTTGCCGGTCGACAGCGCAACGGACATACATCCACCTCTCCCGTGGTCTTCGGCGTGAGTGGCTCGTCACCCTGCAATTCTCCGCGACAGCGCTGAAGTTTCGGACGACTGGGCATCGCGCTCACCGCGCGCTGAAGAGATAGCGCTCGAGTACCCGATCGACGAATATCCGGCCGACACCAGGGCCGCCGGCCTCTGCCTGGGGGTCGGCGTCGGCGTCGACCTCGGTCTCGGCGTCGGCCGCGCGTCGGTACCGGTCCGGGTCGGCGAACAGGCCGTCCGTCACCTCATGCTCGACCAGCTCCGCGACAGCGTGCGYGGAACCGCCGAGGGCACGCAGTGCCCCGCGCAGCGTCTCCCACTCGACGTGCCGGTCGTTGTCGTTCCACAGCTCGGCTGCCAGGTCGTGGACGAGGGAGACGACCAGCACGGGCGTCCGGATGGCCGAGGAGATCACCATGACGTCGACCGCCGCAGCCGAGTGGCGTGCCGCGGCTGCGTCCCTCACGCCAGCCGGTTCGGGGCGTGCGGGAGCCCAGCGCCGCATCCCGGCGGACACCGTGGCCGCCGTGGACGTGACGAAGACGGCGAAAGCCATCAGATCGAGCAGAATGGTACGAGGCCCACGCCATGGCAGTGACGGCTCGGACAGGCCCGCTTCGGCAGCGAACACCGCGGCCAGGGCCCCGTCGATCGGGCCCGGTACCTCTTCCCGCGCCGCCGCGAGCGGCGCCGGTACCTGGAGGGTCAGGATCCCCTCGAACGGGGCGGGCAGGCCGTCGGCGACGAGGCGGGCCAGGCGGTCACGGGCGTCGAGGACGTCGTTGAGCCAACCGGCGGCGACCGTCGGAAGACTGCGCGCCGCCCGGCCCGGTGCACCGGCCCCGTCCACGGCCGACCCGCCCGGCCGCCGTCGGTCGACCAGTTCGGCGAGTCCCGCGGCCACCCGCTGCAGATCGGCGTCGGCGAGGGCGAGGACATGGGTCGCTACGACCAGCGACGCGGCTGCAACGACATCCGCATCGGTGAGATGGCGGTGCACATGCTCGGCGGCGGCGGGGTGGATGCGCCGCGTGGTCTCGGTCAGGGTCGCCACCAGCCCACCCACCGGACTCGCGGACCACTGCCCGCCGGTGGCGAGCCGCTCGACGTCCGCGKAGCATTCCGCGACGGCCTTGTCGATCGCGGCGACGCAGGCGGCAGGCACCAGACCCAGCCGGCCCTCCGCACGCACGACGGCCGCCTCCACGTCCAGCATCGCCCGCAGCCACGCCGCACCGCTCGTCGCCGTATCGATGAGAGTTCCGGCCCAGGACGCCGCCCGCCCGTCACCGTGTCGTAGGTCGTCCATCGTGCCGCTTCCTCTCGCAGACGGAGGTCCGGTCGCGGTCACGGCCGAGTGCGGGGCGGACCGGTCCGGGCGATGTGCACTCGCCGCCTCCGCCGCCCGGTCGGGCGCCTGCCGTGGCAGCGGTAGCGGTAGCGGTAGCGGTAGCGGTAGCGGTAGCGGTAGCGGTAGCGGTAGCGGTAGCGGTAGCGGTAGCGGTAGCGCCAGACCAGACTGTGCGGCTCGGCTACAGCGACGCTCGAGAGCCGGCCCGGGCCGCGCTCACCCTCGGGCCTCCAGGGCCCGCAGCTGATGGCGCACATGGCAGCCACCCGGATAGACGGCGGCATCCGGCCCCACGCGCAGCACCCGGTGGCAGGGGATGAGGATCGGCAGTGGATTGGCCGCTACCTCCAGCCCCACCGCCGCCGCCTCCGCCGGTCGACCCGCYGCGACAGCCAGCTCACCGACCGTCACCGCGGCGCCGAAGGGCACGGCGCACAGGGCACGCAGGACCTCCCGCTGGGCCGGGCCAACCAGCGACGTGTCCAGCGGCACCGCGAACTCCCGGCGGTCGCCGTCCAGGTACTCCACGATCTGGCGGTACACGTCGTCGAGCTGGCCGCACCTGGCCTCGGCGGCCGGCCCGACCTGCCTGGTCACGCTGTCCAGCACGAAGTCGGCGTCCTGGTCGCGGAAGGCCACGCGCACCACACCCCGCTGGGTCCGCACGAGGAAGAGCCGGCCGACAGCCGTGTCCACGTGGCGGTAGGTCACGGCGGCGTGAAGCGGGGCTCAGTGCACAGGCATCTCGCTGATCGCCGGCCTCCGGAATGCGACGGTTCGTGCGTTCACCCCTACGACGTCCGGGCCGGGCTGTTTGTGAGCCCCGGGCAGGTCCTCGCGTCCTCGTCCGCCCGGGACGGGCCCCGGCCGCTGCGCCGACCGGATCCGACCAGGCCCGAGCCCGGGCTCACACTTGGGCCGTGTGGATCGTTCTTCTGGCATGGAGCGCGAACCGTTCGACGCCGTGGTCCAGCGGTGCGGGCCGATGGTGCTGCGGGTCTGCTGGGCGGTCGCCGGGCCGGATCTGGCCGAGGATGCCTGGTCGGAGACGTTTCTCGCGGCGCTGCGGGCGTATCCGGAGCTGCCTGCGGGCAGCAACGTCGAGGCGTGGTTGGTGACGATCGCGCGCAACAAGGCGATCGACCAGCTGCGGGCCCAGTCACGGCGGCCCGCGCCGACGGAGCGCCTCCCGGAGCCGGCCCGGTGGGAGGAGCGTGACACGCAGCTGGATCTGTGGGACGCGCTGAAACGGCTCACGCCCAGGCAACGGGAGGCCGTCGCGCTCCACTATCTCGCCGGACTCCCGTACGCCGAGGTCGCCCGGCTCGTCGGTGGCAATCCCGCCGCCGCGCGGCGCGCGGGCGCTGACGCCATCGCATCGCTGCGGAGCATGCTTGCACTGGCGAAGGAGGACGAGTCGCGATGACCAGCGACGATCTTCGGGCGCCCGATCCGTTCGCCGCCATGCCGGACCTCGATGCCCGGCTCAGTCGCCTGCGCCAACGGCTCGCGGCCGAGGCCGAGCGGGAGGGTCTGCTGGACGTGGCCTACCGCAGCGTGGACTCGCCCGTCGGGCGGCTCCTGCTCGCAGCGACCCCGCAGGGGCTGGTCCGGGTCGCCTATGAGGTGGAGGACCACGACGCCGTGCTCGCGTCGCTGTCCGAGCGGATCAGCCCCCGCGTTCTGCGGGCGAACGGGCGGCTCGATCCCGTCGCCGTTCAGCTCGACGCGTACTTCGCCGGGGCCCGGTCACGCTTCACACTGAGCCTCGATCTGCGGCTCGCGACGGGATTCCGGCTCTCGGTGCTGGAGCACCTGCGCGACATCCCCTATGGCAGCACGGCCAGCTACGCGGCGGTCGCCGCGCTGGCGGGCAGCCCTCGCGCGGTCCGGGCAGTGGGGACGGCCTGCGCGACGAATCCACTGCCCGTGATCCTTCCATGTCATCGCGTCATATACAGCGACGGCCGGATCGGCCGCTACCTGGGCGGCGAGCAGGCCAAGCAATCCCTGCTGCGGCTCGAGGGGGCACTCTGACGCGGCGCGGAGAGGTCACAGGGCATCGGATCGCAATCGAMACCTCACGTTCCGGCCTGTCCGGGCGTCTCCTTGCCGAGAGCCTCGTCAACGCTCTCGCCGCCGCCCCGGCGGCGGGCCGAACCCCTGGACGGGACAACGCATGTCTGCAGCACTTGTCACCGGGAGCAACCGTGGATTGGGCTTCGCAACCGCGCAGGCGTTGGCGCGGCTCGGGCACCGGGTCCTCGTGACCGCGCGGGAGCAGGCCGCGGCGGACAAGGCCGCGGCCGATCTGACGGCGCAGGGATTCGACGCCGACGCCATCGCGCTCGACGTCACCTCCCCCGACAGCATCGCGGCAGCCACCAGGCGGGTCGCGGAGCTGCCGGCCGGCCTGGACATTCTGGTCAACAACGCGGGGATCCTGCCCGAGGCCACGGACGGCGAGCAGCACGAGTTCGCCTCCCTCGATCTGTTCGGGAAGACGTACGCGACCAACGTCTTCGGCCCGGTTGCCGTCACCGAGGCGCTCCTTCCGCTGCTGCGCAGGAGCCCGGCCGGCCGCATCGTCAACGTCTCCACCACGATGGGCTCGCTCAGCGACCAGGCGAACCCCGCATCGCCCTACTACGGCCTGATCGTGCCGGCGTACCAGAGCTCGAAGGCGGCGCTGAACAGCATCACGATCTCGCTCGCCAAGAAGCTCGCCGACACCCCCATCAAGATCAGCTCAGTCTGCCCGGGCTTCGTGCAGACCGACCTGACCCCGATCAACAGAGAGCAGGCTCAACTCACCGCCGACCAAGCCGCGCAGGTCGTCGTCCGGGCCGCGACCCTGCCCGACGACGCCCCCTCGGGCACATTCTTCGACCAGAACGGCATCGTAGCCTGGTAGCAAACACCGCGCCCGGGTAGCAGCGCGCCGCACCCGACCGGCATGACCCACCAGGCGTGACGGGGTTCGGTCCGGCGGGAGTCGCTGCGGCCGCCGGGTGCCGGCCTGCCCGTGGAGGACAGGCCTGGCACTCGACGGCCCAGGCCGCAGGCCGCGACGGAGCGCCCAGGATCAGCGGGCGCGGGTCAGCTGGCGGCCCGTTCCCTGCCGAAACGCCTGCGGCGACGACTCCCACCGGTCGCCCAGCAGCAGGTCGCTGCCGGCGAGGATGGCACGCATGAGGTTGGACGTCCGGAACGTCGGCTCGATGCCCATCGTGTCGATGAGCGTGGAGCGGAGGCGACGGAAGACCGAGGCGGCTCGCTTCGGATGGCCGGACCGGGAGTGGGCCACCATGAGCTGGGCGTGCAGGTTCGTGCATCGGATGCAGGCTGATCAGGTCTTCCAGTTCGGGCACGAGCTCGTGGTGCCGCCCGAGCGCCAGGTCGGCCTCGATCCTGAGCTCGGTCGCGTGCAGCCTGGCCTCCTCCAGCGCCATGACGTGCGGTGCGCTGAGGCTGCCACGTTTGACATCCGCGAGGGCAGGGCCGCGCCACTCGCGCAGCGCCTGGCCCAACAGCCGGCTCGCCGCCTCGGCATCGCGCCGAGCCGCGGCAGTCCGCCCGGCCCGATATAGATCATCGAATCGGCACCGGTCGAAGTCGTATCCGTCCGCCACGATCTGGTATGCATGGTTCCGGGTGACGAGAACCTCGCGAGAATCCTGGACCGACGGCAGCCGGAGACTCCGCCGGATATGCAGCACGTAGAGGGTGCGTCTTTTTGAGCACGTAGAGGGTGCGTCTTTTTGAGCATTCCTGGCGGCGTGGCCGCCACCTGATCGGATGAGAATTCTGTGGGGCTGCGGTGGCCTGTTTGTCGCGTTCGGGGTTGTGTCTGGGATGATGGTGGGGCGTTGCCCGGTCGACGTCGGCTGTCTCTGGTGCGGACGCAGGGCTGCGCGGAGGTAGCTGTCGGTTACGATCAACTACGTCTGGTAAGTGCCCGGGCGTGATGGCTCACGCGTCCTACGTGGTGACGTAGAAAGCCTATGCCGCTGCGCGGCGACGGCAGTGGCGACCTATTCGAAACCGTCGATTCGATGTAAGTAGTCGGAAGTCGCGTGGGGGAATGCTGACGGGCGGTGT
>NZ_MOMD01000145.1:0-1023 GCF_001983015.1 Frankia sp. CcI156 | reverse complement strand
GCGTGTCGACGCCGTACTTCTCGCAGGTCTGCGTGACGAGCTCCTTCGCCAGTTCACCCGACTCGTTCGGCGCCAGCATCCAGCCGACGACGTAACGACTGAAGATATMGAGGATGACATACAGGYAGAAATAGCTGTGTTTCGACGGCCCCTTGATTTTCGTGATATCCCAGGTCCATACCCGGTTCGGCGCCTCCGCGAGCAGTTCGGGTTTCACATGCGGAGGGTGCGTGGCCTGGGCCCGGCGCTCCCCGGTCTGCCCCGCAGCGGCCAGGACCCGGTAGAAGGTGCGCCACGAGGCCAGGTAGACGCCCTCGTCGAGCAGCGTCGCCCACACCGACTGCGGCGCCGCGTCGGCGAACCGCTCCGAGTTGAGCAGCTCGAGAATCCGCGCCCGTTCCTCGACGGACAGCGCCCGCGGCTGAACCCGCTCCCGGTACGGCTTCGGTGCCCGCCGCGGCGGAGCCGGCACYGGCGGCCGGTGCCGGCGATAGAACGTCGCCCGCGACCGCCCCGTCAGCTCGCACGCGTTCTTAGGACCGACGATCTCCGCCAACTCGACCGTGCACGCATCAGCTATCCGTTCTCCTTCGGCGACGACTCCTGGGAAAGATCCGGAATGCTTTCGGAGAGCGCCTCCAAGAGCGCGTTGGCTTTTCCCATGATATCAATCACGCGACGGGACGCCTCAAGCTCCTTGTCCTTCCGGGCCAGCTCCGCCCGCAACTGCTCGATCTCCTTCTCCCGCGGGTCCGTTGCCGGCCGGCCACGCGGCCTCGACAMCGCCGCCGCCCGGCCTTCCTCCGCCGCGCGCCGCCATTCCACGAGATGCGCCGAATACAACCGCTCCCGGCGCAGGATCGCGCCCTTCTCACCATGCMCGGCCGCGTCGTACTCCGCGAGAATCCGCGCCTTGTACTCCGCCGTGAACGTCCGCCGCTTCGCCTTCGGCTCGACCTCCGGGTCAGGCCGCGGCCGCTCGGGCTCGTCATCCACCCGACCATCATCGACCAGGCCCCGCCC
>NZ_MOMD01000144.1:0-1041 GCF_001983015.1 Frankia sp. CcI156 | reverse complement strand
TGCGCGAGTTGGCTCGCCGCCATGGCCTGACGTTGAACACGGTGCTGCAGGGGGCGTGGGCGTTGCTGGTCAGCCGCCTGGCCGGGCGCCGTGACGTGGTGTTCGGGGCGGTCGTCGCGGGACGGCCCCCGGAGCTGCCCGGCGTGGAGAACATGCTGGGCCTGTTCATCAACACGCTGCCGGTCCGGGTGCCGCTCGACCCGGCCCAGCCGGTGGTGGAGATGCTGGCTGACCTGCAGGGTCGCCAGTCGGAGCTGATGCCCCACCAGTACCTGGGGCTGACCGAGATCCAGCGACTCGCTGGGCCCGGCGCCACCTTCGACACCCTCGTCGCCTACGAGAGCTTCCCGGTCGACCCGTCCGGTCCGGCGGACGGCCGCGGGCTGGCCGTCGCTCCCGCCGGAGGCCGGGACGCCACCCACTATCCGCTCACGCTGGCGGTGAGTCCCGGTGGCGACCAGCTCGGACTGAGGCTGAGCTACCGGCCGGACCTGTACGACCTGAACGCGGCCCGGGAATTGCTGAACTGGCTGGTGCGGATTCTGGCGGTGATTGCGGCGGATGGTGGGGTGCTTGTTGGTCGGGTGGGGGTGTTGGGGGAGGTTGAGCGGGCTCGGCTGGTGGGGGAGTGGAATGCGACGGGTGCGGTGGTGCCGGGGGTGACGTTGCCGGGGTTGTTTGAGGCTCGGGTGGTGGTGTCTTCGGGTGCGTTGGCGGTGGTGGATGGGGATGTGCGGTTGTCGTATGGGGAGTTGGAGGCGGCGGCGAATCGGTTGGCGTGGCATCTGATTGCTGGGGGGGTGGGGCCGGGGGGGATTGTGGCGGTGGTGGTGCCGCGGTCGGTGGATCTGGTGGTGGCGGTGTTGGCGGTGTTGAAGGCTGGTGCGGCGTATCTGCCGGTTGATCCGGATTATCCGGCGTCGCGGGTGGGGTTCATGGTGGATGATGCGGGTCCGGTGGCGGTGGTGTGCACGGTGGCGACGGAGGGTCTGTTGCCTGAGCATTCCGCGTTTCGGGTGGTGGTGGATGAGGCTGGGACGG
>NZ_MOMD01000143.1:0-1065 GCF_001983015.1 Frankia sp. CcI156 | reverse complement strand
CCGTGAGCCCGCGACCACGGCCGTTCGCCCGCAGGCGGGGGTCATCCAGCCGACCTACGGGGAGCGGGCCGCCGGTGGGGTGACCGTCCGTCCGCCGCGCGCGCAGGACGTGGACCGCCGGGCCGAGCGGCGGGCGGAGCGGCTGATTGCCGGCTGGTTCCTGATCTCGGTGATCGGCACCGTCGGGTTCGTTGTCACCAACTTCGTCGGTGACAAGTACAAGGCGTACTACACCCCCTCCCTCGGGGCCGCGCTGGGCCTCGCCGTCGGTGGGCTCGGCATCGGCCTGATCCTGTGGGCCAAGCGGCTGATGCCGCACGAGCAGGCCGTGCAGGAGCGCCACGCGTTCGCCTCCTCCAAGGAGGAGATCGCCGTCACCGAGGAGGAGATCGCGGCCGGGTTCGCCGACACCGGCCTCGCGCGCTACCCGTTGCTGCGCCGCACCCTGCTCGGGGCGGGCACCGTGCTCGGCGGGCTGATCGTGGTGCCGCTGCTGAACCTGACGAACACCAAGCCGGGCAAGAAGCTCGACCACACGAGCTGGGTGAAGGGTGYCCRCCTCGTCACGGAGGWCGGCCGTTACGTCAAGCTCGGCGACGTCGCCATCGGCGGCATCGAGACGGTGTTCCCGGCCGTTCCGGTGACCGAGTCCGACGGCACCGTTGCGTACCAGCCGAAGACCGATGTCCAGACCAAGGCCGACAGCACGACGCTGCTCATCCGGCTGCCACCGGGGGTCGACCGCCCCCGCAAGGGCCGGGAGGACTGGGGCGTCGACGRCCACGTCGCCTACTCCAAGATCTGCACGCACGCCGGCTGCCCGGTCAGCCTGTACGAACAGCAGACCCATCATCTGCTCTGCCCCTGCCACCAGTCCGTCTTCGACGTGCGGGACGGCTGTCGGGCGATTTTCGGGCCGGCCAGCCGGTCCCTGCCACAGCTTGCCATCGCCGCGGACAAGGACGGGTTCCTCTACGCCCGTGACGGTGACTACCACGAGCCCGTCGGTGCCGCCTTCTGGGAGCGCTCATGACCACCGCATCCGCCCCCGAGTTCGTCAAGCGG
>NZ_MOMD01000142.1:0-1086 GCF_001983015.1 Frankia sp. CcI156 | reverse complement strand
TCGATCTGCACACCGAGAAAGACGATCCGCTCCTTGAGCAGCTTCGAATACGGATCCATCGAGTACTCGCCGCGGGAGGTCCGTTCCACGATGTTCGGCAGGACGTGACGGGCCCTCGGCGCACCGCCACCCAGCATGATCCCGCTCGCGGCGGGAGGCCGCCCGGTCATCGCCCGCTCCCGCCGCCGGGGCCGAAACCGGTGCGGCCCGCCCGCCGCAAACCCATGCCCGCTCCACTGACCACACTGGGTACCTGATCCGCCCGGACAACCACATGATCGACGAGGCCGTACTCCTTGGCCTCCTCGGCCGTGAACCACCGGTCCCGGTCGGAGTCGGTCTCGATCTGCTCGACGGTCTGCCCGGTGTGGAAGGCGATTCGCTCCTGCAGCGTGCGCTTGGTGTACAGCATCTGCTCGGCCTGGATGGAGATGTCGGCAGCGGTACCGCCGATGCCACCGTGCGGCTGGTGCATCATGATCCGGGCATGGGGCAGCGCATAGCGCTTACCCGCCGTGCCRGCGCAGAGCAGGAACTGCCCCATCGAACCGGCGAGGCCCAGCGCGACCGTCGCCACGTCGTTTCCGACGTACTGCATCGTGTCATAAATCGCCATGCCGGCGGACACCGAGCCACCCGGCGAATTGATGTAGAGGTAGATGTCGGCCGCGGGATCCTCGGCGGCGAGCAGCAGCAGCTTGGCGCTGATCGCGTTGGCCACCGCGTCCTCGACCACGGAACCAAGGAACACGATCCGGTTCTCGAGGAGCCGGCTGAACACCTGGTCGTCCGCGGAGCCGAGCCCGGATGCGGCGGCCTGCACGGTAGCCCGGCGCGGACTCCCCGGCCCGGCCTGCGTGAGGCGCGAAAAAGATTCGATCATGGTGCGTCCTCCCGCCGGCCGTCGGGAATGGGTGCGAGCACGATGGGCCGGCGTCACCAGCGTTGCCGAGAAATCCGCGCCCACGACGCTGATCTGCTGGCGGCATATCTGCTCACGGCAGACGCAACGTCCCGTGGAACGACTCCAGCGGCCTTCCGTTGCATAAGAGCGCCTGATAGCGGCGCTCATGCCGCCTCACCTTG
>NZ_MOMD01000141.1:0-1111 GCF_001983015.1 Frankia sp. CcI156 | reverse complement strand
CCCGCGTTGCGGCTGGCCTGGAACGCTGCGAAACACAAGCTGGCCCCGTGGTGGGCGCGGTGCTCGAAGGAGGCGTTCCGCGCTGGCCTGGATCAGCTTGCCCGGGGGTTGAAGAACTTCACCGACTCCCGGTAAGGGAAGCGGAAGGGCCGGCGGGTCGGTTTCCCCGGTTCAAGAAGCGCGGGAGGGCCCGTGACTCGTTCCGGTACACCACCGGCGCCTACGGTCCGGCTGGGGATCGGCAGGTGAAGCTGCCCCGGGTCGGCCGGGTCAAGGTGCATGAGCCGATGGGTGCGCTGACCGGCCGGCTCGTCGACGGGTCCGCACGCCTGCTGGGCGCGACCGTGTCCCGGACCGCGGGGCGCTGGTTCGTGGCGTTCACCGTGGAGGCCGACCGTGATGTCCCCGGCAAGCCGTCTACCCGGCAGCGCCGGGGCGGCCCGGTCGGGGTCGACCTGGGTGTGAGGCACCTCGCCGTCCTGTCGACCGGCGAGACCGTCGAGAACCCCAGGCCGCTGGCCCGGTCGCTGCGCGAACTGCGCCGCGCGTCGCGGGCCTACGCCCGCTCCACGCCCGGCAGCGCCGGTCGCCGTAGACACGCCGCCACCCTCGGTCGCCTCCATGCCCGCGTCGCCTACCAGCGCCGCGACGGGCTGCACAAGCTCACCGCCCGGCTGGCCAAGACCCACGACACGATCGTGGTGGAAGACCTGCACGTGGCCGGGATGGTCCGTAACCGCCGTCTTGCCCGTGCCGTGTCCGATACCGGGATGGCCGAGGTCCGCCGCCAGCTCGCCTACAAGACCCTCTGGTACGGATCGACGCTCGTGGTCGCGGACCGCTGGTATCCAAGCTCGAAGACCTGTTCCGACTGYGGCTGGCGAAACCCAGGCCTCACCCTGTCGGASCGTATCTTCGCCTGCCAGTCCTGCGGGCTGGTAGGCGGCCGCGACCTGAACGCCGCGGTCAACCTGTCCAACCTCGTCGCCGCCAGTAGGTCGGAGACGGTAAACGCCCGTGGAGCCGACCGTAGGACCCCGTCCGCGGGGCGGGCGGCTGGGAAACGGGAACCCGGCACGGCTCGGGCCGGTCGGACCGGGAGTGCTTCACC
>NZ_MOMD01000140.1:0-1168 GCF_001983015.1 Frankia sp. CcI156 | reverse complement strand
GTGCTCTGGCGCCGGCGCGACCGCAGGCGTCGAGGTAGTCGGCCAGGTAGGTCAGTGGGTTGAGGCCGTGCAGGTCGGCGGTCGCGGTGACGGTGAAGATCGTGGCGGCGCGGCGGGCGGCGTCGTCGGTGCGGGAGCCGCCGGTGTTCCGCCGTGTGATCACCGGTTTGCGGATGATCCTCTCGGCCGGGTTGTTGTCCAGACCGATCATGGGATGGTTGCGGTGGGCGACCAGCCCGGTCCACTCCCGGTCCATCGTGGCCAGCGCCCTGCGCGCGGGTTCGGGCAGGCCGGGGGACGCCATGTGCTCGCGGCGGGCGGTGTCGATCGCGTCGATCGCGCGGTCCCAACCGGTGTAGGCGGTCGCGAGACGCCGCTCGGCCGGCGGGCTCGGGGCCGTGATCGCCGCCTGCCAGGCGGCGGCGAGTTCGGCGTGCGCCGCGTAGAGCGCGGCGATCCGCTCGCGCCACTGCCGGGCCCAGATCCCCAGCTGCGCGGGGTTCGCGTCGCCCGCGCGCAGGAAGTACCGCCGGACGTGGACCCAGCAGAACAGGTTGACGATCCCGTCCGCCTTCGCCCCCGCGGACGCGTAGACGGCGTAGAAGTCCGAGGAGATCACCAGCCGGCGCGGGCCGCCGGCGCCGTCGTCGCCCGTCAGCTGCCCGGTCTCGGCATCGATCCCGACATGGTCGGCGAGCACCGCGGCCGAGCGGGTCGGGTCCATCACGAAACACACCGAGTCCGRCCCCAGGAACACCCACAGCCACCAGCGCGCCGAGCCGTCCCCGCCGGTCGKGGTGAACACCCGCCAGGTCGTCTCGTCGGCGTGCAGGTGCCACGMCCCCCGCGACCGCCCGACGATCTTCTCCGCGAGCGGGGCGAGTAGGTCGCCGACCTGGGCGCACGCCCCGGTCAGCGTCGCCGGCGAGATCTCCGCCCCCTGCCGGGACAGGCCGGTGACCAGTGAGTTCTGGGAACGGCCCGCGACATAGCGCTCCACGATCAGCATCGCGAGGAACCGGTGCGTGAACAGACCCTTCCCGATCGCCTTCGACGGGCCCGGCGCGGTCACCGTCACCGGCCCCCCGCACCGGCAGCCTCGCCGGTAGCGGCGACGCCGCGTGACCCGCAGCCGCACCGACACCACCCAGTCGAGCTGCTCGACGAC